>NZ_JBFUJP010000046.1:0-36464 GCF_056401315.1 Rhodococcus sp. P4_F5
GGCACTGCTGGTTGGCTACGTTCGGAAGGGATAACCGCTGAAAGCATCTAAGCGGGAAGCCTGTTCCAAGATGAGGTTTCTCACCCACTTGTGGGGTAAGGCCCCCGGCAGACCACCGGGTTGATAGGCCGGAACTGGAAGCCCAGTAATGGGTGTAGGTGACTGGTACTAATAGGCCGAGGACTTACCACAAAGAAGCTACGCGTCCACTGTGCGGTATCTGAGACAACACACAGATACCCTTTTCCCCCGCTGGGGCACCCGTTTTGTCGGGTGTGCCGGTCCGGGTGGGGAGAGGGGTGTGTGACAGTTTCACAGAGTTACGGCGGCCATAGCGGAGGGGAAACGCCCGGTCCCATTCCGAACCCGGAAGCTAAGCCCTCCAGCGCCGATGGTACTGCACTCGACAGGGTGTGGGAGAGTAGGTCACCGCCGTACATATTTTGCGAATGCCTCGCATCACGACTCCTTATCGGGGTTGTGGTGCGGGGCATTTCGCGTTTCCGGGGCCGGGCGCTGTGCGTCGGGTGTGTGGTTGCCGGCCTGGTTCGGTGGCGGCGCCGCTGTGGTGCGCGGATACTGACGACAGCCGCCGCGGCGGGGTCGCAGACGTGGCTCTCGTGGCTACCTCGAACAGGGGGAGTGGACATGAGTACCGATCCCAGAGACTCCGAACTTCCTCCCGGCGAACCCMTGGTGCCGGTGACGGCGCAGACAGAGGCCGAGCTCGCGCGAGCTGCGACGCACAGCGCGCACAACTACGACCCGCTGCCGGTGGTGCTGGAGTCTGCGCAGGGCGTGTGGGCGCGCGGCATCGACGGCGTCGACTACCTGGACCTGCTCGCCGGCTACTCCGCGCTCAACTTCGGCCATGCACACCCCCGTCTTGTCGAGGTCGCACGTTCTCAACTCGGTCGCCTCGCACTCACGAGCAGGGCCTTTCAGCATTCGGTGTTCGCCGATTTCTGTGAGGCCGTCAGCGGGCTGTGCGGAAAGGAGGCGGTGCTGCCGATGAACACCGGCGCGGAGGCCGTCGAGACCGCCTTGAAACTGGCCCGGCGCTGGGGATACGACGTGAAGGGTGTGCCGCCGGACCAGGCGGAGATCATCACCTGCGCCGGCAACTTCCACGGCCGGACCATCGCCATCGTCGGGTTCTCCACCGACCCGGACGCACACGACGGGTTCGGGCCGTACCCGCCGGGTTTCCGCACCGTCGAGTACGGGGACGCGGCGGCGATGGCGGCGGCGGTCACACCGAACACCGTGGCGGTGCTGGTCGAGCCGATCCAGGGCGAGGCCGGGGTGCTGGTCCCGCCGGACGGTTACCTCCGCGCGGTCCGCGAACTGTGCGACGAGCACTCGATGCTGATGCTGGCCGACGAGATCCAGAGCGGCCTCGGTCGGACCGGAGAAACCTTCGCCTGCGATCACGAGGACGTCGTGCCCGACGTGTACATCCTGGGCAAGGCGCTCGGCGGCGGTCTGGTCCCGGTCTCCGCGGTGGTCGCCGACTGGCCGGTGCTGCGCGTCATCGGGCCGGGTCAGCACGGCAGCACCTTCGGCGGCAACCCGCTGGCCTGCGCCGTGGCCGTGGAAGTGGTCCGGATGCTCGGGACTGGCGAGTACCAGCGCCGCAGCCGCGAACTCGGTGCGCACCTGCACACCCTGCTCGGGGCGCTGCCGTCCGACCGGGTGACGGCGGTGCGCGGTCGGGGACTGTGGGCGGGGGTGCAACTGGCCGCGGGGCAGCCGCCCGCCCGGGTGATCTGCGAACGCCTGCTGGCTCGCCGGATCCTGGCCAAGGACGCGCACGAGGGGACGATCCGGCTGGCGCCGCCGCTCGTCGTCGAGCGTGACGAGATCACCTGGGCGGTAGCGCAACTGGCAGATGCGCTGAGCTGACGCGGTCGCGTCGGTGGTGACCGCCTCGCCGCCGGCCCCGACGCCGTGGGGGTGCTTGCGCGGGGAGCGGTGCGGGCCCCGGCGGCGCCGTCGGTGCGGTGTCTCCGGAGCCAGCTTTTGACCAGGCCCTGACCTGGGCGGTAAGGTACGCAGTCGGCGTGCGTTACGGCGGGGCATTCACGTGCCGCCCGTATCACGGGTTCCTGGGTCTCCACTGGCCGCCGGGAACATCCGCACCGTGCGCGTTGGCCAGCAGCTACACGATATGACGAGGAAGTTCTGTGTCTACGTACACCCCGAAGGCCGGAGATGTGACCCGCACGTGGCACGTCATCGACGCCACTGACGTGGTGCTCGGCCGCCTTGCCGTCCAGGCAGCGAATCTGCTGCGCGGCAAGCACAAGCCCACCTTTGCACCGCACATCGACGGCGGCGACTTCGTCGTCATCATCAATGCGGACAAGGTTGCCATCAGCGGTAACAAGCGCGACGGCAAGCTCCTGTACAACCACTCCGGTTACCCCGGTGGTCTGAAGTCGCGGACCGTCGGAGAGGTTCTGGAGCGGACCCCGGACCGTCTCGTGGAGAAGGCCGTCACCGGCATGCTCCCCAAGAACAAGCTGGGCCGCGCCATCGCCGGCAAGCTGAAGGTCTACGCAGGCCCGACCCACCCCCACACCGCGCAGCAGCCGGTTCCGTTCGAGATCAAGCAGGTGGCCCAGTGACCGCGCCGGAAGAGCAGAACGTGTCGAACGACGAGGTCATCGTCGAGGAGACCGTCGTGGAGGAGTTCGCCTCCGCGGACCAGCCCGAGATCGTCGAGGAGTTCGAGGTCGAGGCCGTCGCGCCCGCCCCGATCTACATCGACCGTCCCGTGCAGACCGTCGGCCGTCGTAAGGAGGCTGTCGTCCGCGTCCGCCTCACCCCCGGCACCGGCGAGTTCAAGCTGAACGGCCGCACCATGGAGGATTACTTCCCCAACAAGGTGCACCAGCAGCTGATCAAGGCTCCGCTCGTCACCGTTGAGCGCGCCGAGTCCTTCGACATCGTCGCCCTGCTGCACGGCGGCGGACCGTCCGGACAGGCAGGCGCCCTGCGTCTGGCCATCGCCCGGGCCCTGATCGAGGTCACCCCCGAGGACCGCCCCGCTCTCAAGAGCGCCGGCTTCCTCACCCGTGACGCCCGCGCCGTCGAGCGCAAGAAGTACGGCCTGAAGAAGGCCCGTAAGGCATCTCAGTACTCCAAGCGCTGATGTGTCGCCGGCGCCGCCCTCCGGGGTTGGTGCCGGCACCTGTTCACCAACAAGAGCAGGCGTCCAGCAGTACCGGACGCCTGCTCTTGTCGTAGGTACTCAAAGGGGTCTGATTCATGGGTCGGTTGTTCGGGACGGACGGCGTTCGCGGTCTTGCCAACGCGGAGCTGAGCGTCGAGCTCGCACTTCGTATTGCGGGTGCTGCCGCGTCGGTGCTGGCGCTCTCGGAGCGCGGCGCGCCGAGACCGACCGCCGTCGTCGGCCGAGACCCCAGGGCCAGCGGCGAGATGCTCGAGGCCGCGGTCACCGCGGGCCTCACTGCCGCGGGAGTCGACGTGATCAGTGTCGGCGTGCTGCCGACCCCCGCCGTCGCCTACCTCACCGGCGCCTACGAGGCCTCGCTCGGCGTGATGATCTCCGCCTCGCACAACCCCATGCCGGACAACGGCATCAAGATCTTCGCGGCGGGTGGGCACAAGCTCGACGACGAGTCGGAGGACCGGATCGAGGCGGCCATCGCCGACCACGACCTGATTCCCCGGCCCACCGGCGCCGGCATCGGCCGGGTCCGGGTCGCCGACGACGCCGCCGAGCGTTACCTCGCCCAGCTGGCTCGCGGCAACAGCCATCGGCTGGACGGACTCACCGTGGTGGTGGACTGCGCCAACGGGGCCGCGTCGGTAGTCGGACCGCAGGCCTACCGGGCCGCCGGAGCCACGGTGATCGAGATCTACGCAGACCCCGACGGACTGAACATCAACGACGGCTGCGGTTCGACGCACCTCGACGTCCTGCAGGCCGCGGTCGTCGAGCACGGCGCCGACCTCGGGCTCGCGCACGACGGCGACGCGGATCGATGCCTCGCGGTCGACGCCACCGGCGCGATCGTCGACGGTGACGCGATCATGACCGTCCTGGCGCTGGCGATGCGGGACTCCGGCGAGCTGGTCGACAACACCCTCGTCGCCACGGTGATGAGCAACCTGGGCCTGCACATCGCGATGCGCGAGGCGGGCATCGAGGTCCGCACCACCGCGGTCGGCGACCGGTACGTGCTCGAGGAACTGCGCAACGGCTCCTACAGCCTCGGAGGCGAGCAGTCCGGACACGTCGTGCTGCCCAGTTTCGGCACCACCGGCGACGGCGTGCTCACCGGTCTGCGGCTGATGGGCCGGATGGCGCAGACCTCCAAGACTCTGGCCGAGCTGGCCGCGGTGATGGTCACCCTCCCGCAGGTGCTGGTGAACGTGAAGGTCAGCGACAAGGCCGCGGTCGCCACCGCGCCCACCGTGCTGGCGGCGGTCGCCGAGGCGGAGCAGATCCTCGGCGAGGCGGGCCGGGTGCTGTTGCGGCCGTCGGGCACCGAGCAGCTGGTGCGGGTGATGGTGGAGGCGGCCGAGATCGAGGTGGCGCGCAAGCTGGCCGACGACCTCGCGGGCCACGTCGCGTCGGTCTGACACTCGTCAGTTCCCGACCGGCTCCCACGATCTCACCGGCGTCCGCAGTTCGCCGGAACCGATTGAGCCGCCGCCGCGTCTGACCCTGTGACGGGTGCATTCCGCGAGGGGGCTCAGTGGGTGAGGACGACAGCGGGGTGGGCGAGCGCCTCGACTTGGACGTGGCGGGGCTGCGAACCGTGGCCAACGGGTTGCGGGAGTCTGCCACGGCAGTGAGTGCGGCGGCGACGACGATCAGAGGCCGCGGCCTCGACGGCCTGGCCCGACGCATTCAGGCCCTCGCGGACGCGACGTCGGAGGATGCGCGTCGGCTGGCCGTGACCGTGGACCGCTACGTCCGTCAGGACGCCGAGAACGCCCGACTCCTCGACGGCGGGACCTCGCTGGGCGGGGAACGCCGGTGACCACCGGGGCCGGTTCCTGGGTCCGCGGCGACGGGTACTTCGCGGAGTTCCTCCCGCGTGCGGAGGCGGGCGTCACCTGCGATCAGCTGCGGGCACGGGCGTCCGGGTGGGGCACGGACCTCGCGGACCGAGAGGCGGACGCGGACGCGCTCGGCGCCGCCCTCCAGGTGCTCCGTGCGGAATGCACGAGACAGGAAGACCTGGTCCGTCACCTCGCGGACGGCTGGGCGGGCGAAGCCGCCGACGCGGCCCGCGAGCGGATCGGCGCGCACTTGGGCCGGGCCCGGGAGGAATGCGCACGGGTTGCCGCCGTGCACGAGGCGATGACGGACGCGGTCCGCGTCGCCCGGACCGCACTCGACGCCGCGTCCGAGGTTGCCGCCGGCTTCGACGCACCGCTTGTCGCCGGGCACACCCCGGCCGAGGTGGACCTGATGATCACTCGCACGGCCGACGCAGGCGCATCGTGGCTGCGCGAAGTGCTTGTCCCGCACGTGCAGTCGCAGGCCGCCGCGTTCCTCGCACTCTGCGACGCGACGACGCGGGCGGTCGAGGGGGCACGGCACCTGCTCACGGATGCGCTGGACCGGATCGATGCCGACCCCGTCGCCGCCGACGCCGGTGTGGAACCGGCAATCGACCCCCCGGCGAGCGGGCCTGCGGACACTCACGGGGGCGGGAAGGACACAGAGGGCGGGAAGGACACCGAGGGCGGGAAGGACGCAGGGGGCTGGGTGCTCGACACCCGGGTGGCCGAACCCGCGTCGGCTGGACCCGCGCCGGAACCGCCGGAGCAGGCGTCGGACTCGGAGCAGGAACAGGGGTCGGAGCAGGCGCAGGTACAGCCTGGACCCGGACCCGTTCGGTCCGGTCTCGACCCGGAATCGCCGCAACCCGACACCGAGTCCGCCGCTCGACCGTTGGCCGCGGAACCGGCGCCGGCCGGCGGTGACTCGGGCGCCGACCTGGCCGAAGCCGGGCCGCTGTGACGAGCCGGCACGCGGCGGACCGGCTGCTGGCCGAGCATGCCGCCGCGCTGGACGACGTCCGGGCCAGGATTGCCGCGGCAGACCGCGCGGCGGCGCTACGTGCACACCAATTGCGTTGTGGGACAACAGTGGAACCGTCATTCGCGCGGGCCGGTCCGTCGGCGGGACGAGTGCTCCGGCGCGCCGACGAGTCCCGCGAGCGGGACCGGAGCGACGCCGAGGCGGCGGCGACTCCCGGTGCACCCGAACCCGAGGCGGACCGCGTCGAGGCCTACCGGGTGAAGAGCTGGCTGGTGTGATCCGTCGCGGCGGTCGGGTCCACGGCGTGGGTGCCGGGCAGCTGCGCGCCGGGCAGCGCGTACGGCTCGTACTCCGTCTCGCCGAGCAGGTGGTAGAGCAGGTAGCCGGTGAGCAGGGCACGGGTCGTCTTCTGCGTCTTGCGTTCGGAACCGCCGAGCCCCAGCGCGCCGAACAGGCGCCGGCCCTCGGCCAGCCCGCCCGCGGACGCGCCGTCCACGGTGCGCAGGATGGCCTGCCCGTCCCAGGCGGTCGCCAGGGACTTCGCGTTGCAGTTCATCGACTCGAGGTCGTCGGCGCCCGCGACGATCAGGCCGGGCGCGGCGATCTTGGCCGCGGACCGTTCGGCGGGCGGGGCGGTCGGTGCCGGGAACAACGCGGCCACCGCGGCGGCCGGGCCGTGTGTCGCCGCGGCGAGCACCGCGGCACCGGCACCCATCCCGTGACCGGCGAAGGCGATCTTGGTGGGGTCGACGCTGATCTTCCCCGGGCCCAGTCGCACACCGACACAGATGTCGATCGCGGTGCGCAGGTCCGAGGCGAGCGCGACGTGAGAGGGGACCGGCGAACGCTGGGTGTCCGGGGCGGCGACGACGAGGCCCCAGGAAGCCAGGTGCGTGAGCGTCTCCTGGTACCGGTCGACGCCGGTCATCCAGCCGTGGGCGAAGGCCACCGCCGGCATCGAGAACCCCGATGCGGGCGTGAACACCACGCCGGGTTGACCGGCCAACGAGAGGTCGCCGCGCAGCACCCGGTGCGGACCGCGCTTAGATAGACGGGAGGCCAGGGTCTTCGGAGTCGGCGCCACGGTGATGACCGTATCCGATCCCACAGCCGATTCTCGAAGCAACTTCGGGCGGCCGAGGTCGAGTCGTCAGCAGAGCAGGGGGAACGAACAGTGTTCGGCATTGCGGTACCGACGTCCCGGAGCGTGGCACGCGCGGTCGAGAACGTCCGCGCGCGAATCACCTCGGACGGGCTGGCCGACCTGCGGCCGACGCCGTCGGAGGTGGTCGACGCCAACCCCGACCGCACGGTGCGCCGCTTCCGTTCGACCCGTAGGGAGGCCACCGGCGCGCCGGTGCTGCTCGTCACCCCGCTGGCGGCCCCCGCGGTGGCCTTCGACCTGCGCCGCGGGTGCAGCGTCGTCGAGTACCTGCGAGAGACCGGCCGCGACGTCTACGTGGTGGACTACGGGCCGGTGAACTTCGCCGACCGTGCCCGTGGATTCGAGCACTGGGTCGACGACGTGGTGCCGGACGCGGTGCGGGTGGTCAGCGCCGACGCCGGCGGCCGCAGTGTGCACCTGGCCGGATGGTCGCTCGGCGGGATCTTCGCGGTCTACGCCGCGGCCGCGCACCCCGAGTTGCCGCTGCAGTCGTTGACGCCGATCGCCAGCCCCTTCGATCTTCGGCGGGTGCCGTTGTTCGCGACGCTGCGCCCGCTGGACCGGGTGTTCGGCCCGTACACCGTCGCGCCGTTCTACCGGTTGCTCGGCACCATTCCGGCGCCGCTGACCAGCCTCGGTTTCAAGGCGGCCAGCATCGACAAGTACCTCACCCGGCCGTTTGCCGTCCTGGCGAACCTCGACGACCGGGACCACCTCGAGCAGATCGAGGCCGTCGACCGGTTCATGGACAACATGTACGCCTACCCGGGGCGGACCTTCGGGCAGCTCTACCACGTGGTGATGCGCTCGAACGAGTTCGCGACCGGGCACATGCAGATCGCCGGCCGGCGGGTGAGCCTCGGCGACATCGACGTGCCGGTGATGGTGGTCGCGGGCAGCGGCGACGTTCTGGCGCCGGAGCCCGCGGTGCGCCACCTCACGGAACTGTTGGACGGTTCACCGAGAGTTCGCTACGGGGCGTTTCCGGGTGGGCACCTCGGTGTGCTCACAGGTCGGGCGGCGCGGGAGACCATGTGGCCGGCATTTGCCGACTTCCTCGCCGAGTGCGACCCGGACTGACGGATCGCCCGACGGATCGGCGGCAAGTCCTGGTGGCCGGACCTGCCGGTCGGCGTGGGCTCGCAGCCCCAGTACGCTGGGTAACCATGTGCGGAATCGTGGGATACGTCGGCCACCGCCAGGCGCTGGGCGTCGTGGTGGAGGCGCTGCGCCGAATGGAGTACCGCGGCTACGACTCGGCCGGGATCGCGGTGCTGGACGGCGCCGGCGGACTTGCCGTCGAGCGCAAGGCCGGCAAGCTCGCCAACCTCGAGGCGGAGCTCGCCGAGACCGGCACCGAGCGCTTTGTCGGCAGCACGGGCATCGGGCACACCCGGTGGGCCACCCACGGCCGGCCGACCGACCGCAACGCGCACCCGCACCTCGACGCGACCGGCAAGGTCGCGGTCGTCCACAACGGCATCATCGAGAACTTCGCGCCGCTGCGCGCCGAGCTCGAGCAGGCCGGCATCGACTTCGCGTCGGACACCGACTCCGAGGTCACCGTGCACCTCGTCGCCCGGGCCTACGCGGAGGGGCCGACGGCCGGCGACTTCATCGCCAGTGCGCAGCAGGTCGTGCGTCGGCTCGAGGGCGCCTTCACCCTGGTCTTCACGCACGCCGACCACCCCGAGACGATCGTCGCCGCCCGTCGCTCCACCCCGTTGGTGGTGGGCGTCGGCGAGGGTGAGATGTTCCTCGGCTCGGACGTCGCGGCGTTCATCGAGCACACGCGCGACGCCATCGAGCTCGGTCAGGACCAGGTGGTGGTGATCACCGCCGACGGCTACACGATCAGCGACTTCGCGGGCAACGAGGCGCAGGGCCGCCCGTTCCGCATCGACTGGGACCTCGCCGCCGCCGAGAAGGGCGGCCACGACTACTTCATGCTCAAGGAGATCGAGGAGCAGCCGACCGCGGTGGCCGACACCCTCCTCGGCCACTTCGCGGACGGCAAGATCGTCCTCGACGAGCAGCGCCTGTCCGACCAGGAGTTGCGCGACGTGGACAAGGTCTTCGTCGTCGCCTGCGGCAGCGCGTACCACTCCGGACTGCTCGCCAAGTACGCGATCGAACACTGGACCCGGCTGCCCGTCGAGGTGGAGCTCGCCAGCGAGTTCCGTTACCGCGACCCGGTGCTCGACCGCTCGACGCTGGTGGTGGCGATCTCCCAGTCCGGCGAGACCGCGGACACGCTCGAGGCGGTCAAGCACGCCAAGGACCAGAAGGCGCGGGTGCTGGCCATCTGCAACACCAACGGCGCGCAGATCCCCCGCGAGGCCGACGCCGTCCTCTACACCCGGGCGGGTCCGGAGATCGCGGTCGCGTCGACCAAGGCGTTCCTGGCGCAGGTGACCGCGAACTACCTCGTGGGCCTGGCGCTGGCGCAGGCTCGTGGCACCAAGTACCCGGACGAGGTGGCCCGGGAGTACGCGGATCTCGAGGCCATGCCCGCGCTGGTGGCCCGCGTCCTGGAGACGGCCGAGCCGGTTCGGGCCCTGGCCCGTGAGTTCGCCGACGCCCGGACCGTGCTGTTCCTGGGTAGGCACGTCGGGTACCCGGTGGCGCTCGAGGGTGCGCTCAAGCTCAAGGAGTTGGCGTACATGCACGCCGAGGGCTTTGCCGCCGGCGAGCTCAAGCACGGGCCGATCGCGCTGATCGAGGAGGGCCTGCCGGTCATCGTCGTCATGCCCTCGCCCAAGGGGCGCGCGGTGCTGCACTCGAAGCTGGTCTCGAACATCCAGGAGATCAAGGCCCGGGGCGCGCGGACGATCGTCATCGCCGAGGAGGGCGACGAGACGGTCCGGGCGCACGCCGACCACCTGATCGAGATCCCGGCGGCGCCGACCCTGCTGCAGCCGCTGCTGTCCACGGTTCCGCTGCAGGTGTTCGCGGCCGAGGTGGCGAAGGTGCGGGGCTACGACGTCGACAAGCCGCGCAACCTCGCGAAGTCCGTCACCGTCGAGTAGACCCGGGCAGGTTCGGTGACCGGCAGGCCACCGAACCGCTCGGTCACTGCACGACGACGGTGCCCGCCATCCCCGCGTGCAGGGTGCAGGTGTACGGGTAGGTGCCCGGCTGGTCGAAGGTGTGGCTGTAACTTCCGCCGGTCATGATGGTGCTCGCGAACCCCGCGGGGGCGCCCGCGGCCGAGGTCACGTTGTGCGCGATGCCGCGGTCGTCGAACTTCCAGGTCACCGTCTGTCCCACCCGGATCGTCACGGTGGACGGCTGGAAGCTCATCCCGGAGACGACGACGGTCGGGTCTGCGTTCGAGGCGGACGAGGTCGGTGCCGCCTGGCCGGCGTCGGGTTTGCTCGTGTCGGCGCAGCCGACCACGGCCGAGGCCAGCAGGAGTCCGATTGCCGTGGCGGACCCGAGCCCGCGCATCGAGGGTGCACGCATCGCCCCAGGCTAGACCCGTCAGCGAGGCTGGACCCGTCAACGCACGATGATGGTGCCGCCCATGCTGGCGTGCTCGGAGCAGAAGTACCGGCTCATGCCGACCCGGATGAATTTGTGGCTGTAGGTTCCGCTGCTCTGGACGCCGCTCTCGAAGTACTCCTGGGCGTTGGCGTTCGAGACCACACCGTGCTCGGTGCCCTGGTCGGCGAACACCCACGTCACCGTGTCGCCGGCCCGGATTCGCAGGATCGACGGGTTGAACCGCATGTTGGAGATCGTCACGGTCGCGGATCCGCCCGCGGTCAGCGAGACTTCCGGTGACTCGGTGGTGGCGCATCCCGTGAGCACTGACGTGAGCAACAGACCGGACGCCAAGACGACTCCGAGCGCGTGAATCGACGGTGCACGCATAGCTTCAGGCTAGACCCCGGACGTCGCCCTGGGAACCGTCGAGCAGCGGGAGCCGATACGGTCGACGGGGCGGACGCCATCTTCTCGAGGAGGTCAGCGATGCGGGACTACTACCCTGCCGAGCAGGTGCGTGCGGCTGAGGCTCCGCTGCTGGCGGCACTGCCCGAGGGCACGTTGATGCGGCGCGCCGCGCACGGTCTCGAACTGGTGGTGGCCTCCGAACTGCGTTCCCGCACAGGGGGAGTGGCGGGCCGCAGGGTGACCCTGCTGGTCGGTTCCGGCGACAACGGCGGCGACGCCCTGTGGGCCGGGGCGATGCTGCGCCGCCGCGGTGTGGCGGTCCGCGCCGTGCTGCTGGACCCGGACCGGGCACACGCGGCGGGGCTGGCCGCCCTGCGCGCCGCGGGCGGCCGGGTGGCACGGGGGTCCGAGGCCGACCTCGGCGATCCCGACGTGGTGCTCGACGGCATCGTGGGACTCTCGGGGCGGGGGCCGTTGCGCCCGCCCGCCGCGGCGCTGGTCCGGCGGGTGGCGGCGCCCATCGTGGCGGTCGACCTGCCGAGCGGGGTGGACCCGGATACCGGGGAGGCTCCCGGGCCGGCGGTGACGGCACAGGTCACGGTCGCCTTCGGCGCGCTCAAGCCGGTGCACGCGCTGGCCGCCGCACACTGCGGCCGGGTCGAACTTGTCGACATCGGACTGGCGCCCGGGGAGGCCTCCGTGCGGGCGTTGACCGCGTCCGAGGTCGGCGCGCGCTGGCCGGTGCCGGGCGCGAGCGACGACAAGTACACGCAAGGCGTCGTCGGCGTGGTGGCGGGCAGCGCCCGCTATCCCGGCGCCGGGGTGCTCTGCGCGGGGGCCGCGGTGACCGCCACCTCCGGGATGGTGCGGTATGCGGGAACTGCTGCCGTGCAAGTGCTTTCGAGGTGGCCCGAGGTGGTTGCGGCGGATTGTGTCGAGGACGCCGGCCGGGTCCAGGCGTGGGTGGTGGGTCCGGGTGCGGGCACCGGCGAGTCCGCCGCGTCGCAGCTGCGCGCCGTCCTCGGCACCGACCTGCCGGTGCTGGTGGATGCCGACGGCCTCACGCTCCTGGCGGCCGATCCGGGGCTGGTGGCCGGGCGGTCCGCGCCGACCCTGCTCACGCCGCATGCGGGGGAGTTCGCGAGGCTCGCCGGCGTCGATCCGGCGGCGGACCGGGTGGGGCACACCCGGAGGCTGGCCGCGGACTGGGGCGTCACGGTGCTGCTCAAGGGGCGGTGCACGGTGATCGCGCGTCCGGACGGTCAGGTGCTGCTCAACGACGCGGCCGGTTCGGCTGCTGCCACGCCCGGTTCGGGTGACGTGCTGGCCGGCATGGTCGGCGCACTGGCGGCGTCGGGCCTGGACCTGGCAACGGCGGCGGCGATGGGGGCGCGGGCGCATTCGCTGGCCGCGAATCTGGCGGCGGGTGAGAGATCGGTCACTGCGGCCCCGATTTCCGCCGGAGCGCTGTTGTCCCAGGTCAGGGCGGCTGTGCGGATTCTTCGCGCCCAACAGGTGCCCAAACCGTGACCTCATGAGGATGTGAAACTATTTGGGGATTCGGTCGAAAATGGCAGGATCGACGGACCATGATTATCCCCGCGAAGCCCAGTGTCGCGGCATACGTCCACGCGGCGGGTGCCGAATTCTCCACCCAGTCAGGGGAGCGGGGTGACCCGCAGGCACAGCCCGCGCCGCAGGCGGAGGCACTGATCGATCTCGACGCCCTCGCACACAACGTGCGGGTGCTGCGCGAACACGCCGGGGACGCCGCGCTGATGGCGGTGGTCAAGGCCGACGGCTACAACCACGGCGCCGTCCGGGTCGCGAAGGCCGCGTTGGCGGCGGGTGCGGTCGAACTCGGTGTCACCACGCTCGACGAGGCGCTGGAGTTGCGCGCCGGCGGCATTGATGCGCCGGTGCTGTCCTGGTTGCACACCCCCGACGCCGACTTCGCGCCCGCCATTGCCGCCGGCGTCGAACTCGCGGTGTCCTCGCCGCGGCACCTGGACGCGGTGGTGGCAGCGGCCCGCGCCGTCGGCACCACCGCCGCCGTCTCCATGAAGGTGGACACGGGACTCAACCGCAACGGCGTCTCGCCGACCGAGCTCGCAGACCTGCTCGACGGGCTGGCTCGGGCCGAGGCCGAGGGCGCGACCCGGTTCCGCGGGGTGTTCTCGCACTTCGCCCACGCCGACCAGCCGCACCACCCGGTGATCGACACCCAGGTCGAGGCGTTGCGTCACGCCGTCTCGCAGGCGGCCGCGCTCGGGCTGCGCGCCGAGCGGGTGCACATGTCGAACTCCGCGGCGGTGCTGACCCGGCCGGACCTGTCCTTCGACATGGTGCGCCCCGGCATTGCGCTGTACGGGCTGTCCCCGGTACCCGATCTCGGCGAATTCGGGCTGCGTCCGGTGATGACGTTGCGGGCCCGGGTGGCCCTGGTCAAGAAGGTTGCGGCCGGTTCCGGGGTCTCCTACGGGCACACGTGGGTGGCGGACCAGGACACCACGGTCGCGCTGCTGCCGGTCGGGTACGCCGACGGCATCCCGCGCGCGATCAGCGGGCGCTTCGAGGTGCAGATCGGCGACCGGCGCTACCCACAGATCGGCAGGGTGTGCATGGATCAGGTCGTCATCGACCTCGGCGCCGACCCCGGTCGGGTGGCCGAGGGCGACGAGGCGATCCTGTTCGGACCCGGTGACGGCGGCGGTCCGGTCGCCCAGGACTGGGCGGACGYGCTCGACACCATTCACTACGAAGTGGTGACCGGCGTCCGTGGCCGCGTGGTGCGCAGTTACCGCGGCGGTGCCGGGGCGGCCAGGTGAATCCGTTGAAGCGGGCCGGGCTGGCCGGCGGCGCGGTGACGGCGGCGGGGCTCGGTGCGCTGGCCGGCGTCAGCGTCGCCCGTCGCCCGGCGCGGGGCCGTCGGGGCTTCCGCGACCGGTACGCCCGCGAGGACTTCGGGATGATGGAGGCCGACCGGGGCTGCGTCGTGGCGGCCGACGACGGCACCCCGCTCGCGGTGCGCGAGGTCGGGCCGGCCGATGCGCCGGTCACCGTGGTCTTCGTGCACGGCTACTGCCTGCGCATGGAGTCCTGGCACTTCCAGCGCCGTCAGCTCGAGCGTCGTTGGGGCGCCGCGGTGCGGATGGTCTTCTACGACCAGCGCGGGCACGGCCGTTCCGGCACCTCGAGCGTCGCGAGCTGCACCATCGGCCAGCTCGGCCGGGACCTCGACGCGGTGTTGCGCGCGGTCGCGCCCGACGGCCCGGTGCTGCTGGTCGGGCACTCGATGGGCGGAATGACGATCCTGGCCCTGGCCAGGCAGCGGCCGGAGTTGTTCGACGAACAGGTGATCGGGGTGGGGCTGATCTCCACCGCCGCCGCCGGCCTGAACAAGACCGGGCTGAGCCGTAACCTGCGCAACCCTGTGATCGACGCGTTCCGGTTGGCGGTCCGTACGTCGCCCGGACTGGTCCAGTTCGGCCGGGGCGCGGCCCGCGCGGTGATCTCGCCGATCATGCGCGCGGCCTCGTACGGCACCGACGTCAGCCCGAGCCTGGTGCGGTTCTCGGAGGGCATGCTCAACGACACCTCGGTGACCACCATCGTGAACTTCCTCGAGTCGCTCGAGCTGCACGACGAGTCGGAGGCGCTGCCGGTGGTCGCGACACTGCCCGCATTGGTGCTCTGCGGCGACGCCGACATGGTCATCCCGTTTGCCCAGTCCGAGGCGATGGCCGACGCGCTGCTGGACTGCGAGCTGGTGCGGGTGGCCTCGGCCGGGCACCTGGTGCAGCTGGAGTTCCCGATGCGAGTCACCGACGCGATCGACCGGCTGTTCGTGCGGGCGATGCGGCAGCAGGACCAGACCGAAAGGAGCGTCGTCGGTGGCTGACCGGACGCAGACCAGCATTGCGCTGCCCACCACCGAGGACACCGAGGCCTTCGGCCGTCGGCTGGCGGTCGAGCTCGCCGCCGGGGACCTGGTGGTGCTCGACGGTCCACTCGGCGCGGGCAAGACGGCGTTGGCGCGCGGCATCGCTGCCGGGCTCGGGGTGGAGGGTCGGGTGAGCTCGCCGACGTTCATCATCGCCCGCGAGCACCGGGCGGGTGAGCGCCCCGGCGGCGGCGAGCCGGTGGCCATGGTGCACGTGGACGCCTACCGGCTCGGTCTGGCCGGCGAGGCGGGCTCCGGTGGCGGCGCCCAGACCTTCGACGAACTCGACGCGCTGGACCTCGACACCGACCTGGCCGGTGCGGTCGTGGTGGTGGAGTGGGGCGAGGGCGTGGTCGAGCACCTCGCTGACCGGCACCTGCTGGTCCGTCTGCGGCGTGAACCGGAGTCCGATGTGCGCACCGCGGAGTGGGGCTGGGTGTCCTAGGTCGGCGGGCAGCGTCGAGACCTGTTCTGACGTGCGGGTATCCTCGGTAATCGTGCTCGTACTCGCCGTCGATACCTCCACTCCGGCCGTGACCGCGGGGGTGGTTCGCCTCGACGGCGACACCCCGCACACGCTGGCCACCCGAATCACGGTCAACGCCCGTGCCCACGCGGAGGTGTTGACGCCGCACATCCTGGAGTGTCTGGCCGAGGCCGGTCACGTCCCCGCGGACCTGGACGCCGTGGTCGTCGGTGCCGGGCCCGGCCCGTTCACCGGGCTGCGGGTGGGGATGGCCACGGCGGCCGCCTTCGCCGACGCCCTGGGCATCCCCGTGCACGGGGTCTGCAGCCTCGACGCCATCGCCTCGGAAGCCGCGCTCGGCCGGGACCTGTTGGTGGTCACCGACGCCCGACGCCGCGAGGTGTACTGGGCCCGGTACTCCGCGGGCGCGCGGGTGGAGGGTCCTGCGGTGAACAAGCCCGCCGACCTCGACCCGATGCCGTCGGCCGCCGTGGCCGGGTCCGCCCGGCACGTGGACCTGTTCGACCTGCCCGTCGAGCCGGTGGAGACGCCGTCGCCTGCCGCCCTCGTTCGCGTCGCCGCGGCCGCGTTGAACTCCGATGCAGAGCCGGAACCTCTTGTGCCGCTTTACCTTCGTCGTCCCGACGCGGTTGAGATGGCGGATCGCAAGAAATGAGCGCGCGCATTGTCGCCATGACGGTGGCCGACGCCGCGCGGTGCGCCGAGCTGGAGGAGGCGCTCTTCCCCGGCGACGGACCGTGGAGCGCCGACGCGTTCCGCGCCGAACTGGCCCAGCCCCACAACCGCTACTTCGTGGCGCGCGACGACGCGGGCACGACACTCGGGTACGCCGGAATCGCGCTGCTGGGTACCGCGTCTGACCCGGAGGCCGAGGTGCACACCATCGGCGTCGACCCCGCCCGCCAGGGTCACGGGATCGGCTCGCTGCTGCTCGCTGCGTTGCTGCGGGAGGCCGACGCGCACGGCGGACCGGTGTTCCTCGAGGTGCGTACCGACAACGAACCCGCGATCGGGCTGTACCGGCGCGAGGGCTTCGAGAGCCTCGGGATCCGCCGAAACTACTACCAGCCCAGCGGCGCCGACGCGTACACCATGCGTCGGGCCGGGGCGAGCGAAGCGACGGGGGATGTCACTGTGGCGAGCGAAGCGACGGGGGATGTCACTGTGGCGAGCGAAGCGACGGGGGATGTCACTGTGGCGAGCGAAGCGACGGGGGATGTCACTGTGGACGGACAGCCGGAGGGCGAACGAGCATGATCGTGATGGGCATCGAGAGTTCCTGCGACGAAACGGGAGTCGGCATCGTCCGCTGGCGCCCGGACGGCACCTGCGAGCTGCTCGCGGACGAGGTGGCCTCCAGCGTCGACCAGCACGCGCGGTACGGCGGCGTGGTGCCCGAGGTGGCCTCGCGCGCGCACCTCGAGGCGATCGTGCCGACCATGCGTCGTGCCCTGGCGCAGGCCGGCATCGCCAAGCCCGACGCCCTGGCCGTCACCATCGGCCCCGGGCTCGCCGGCGCGCTGCTCGTCGGTGCGGCCGCGGCGAAGGCGTACGCGGCGGCGTGGGACGTGCCCTTCTACGCGCTCAACCACCTCGGCGGCCATGTCGCCGTGGACACCCTCGAACACGGGCCGATGCCGCCGTGCGTGGCGCTGCTCGTCTCCGGTGGGCACACCCACCTGCTGCACGTGGAGGACCTGGCCAAGCCGATCACCGAACTCGGCACCACGGTCGACGACGCGGCGGGGGAGGCCTTCGACAAGGTGGCGCGCCTGCTCGGACTCGGGTTCCCGGGCGGTCCGGCCCTGGACGCGGCGGCACAGGCGGGGGACCCGAAGGCGATCGCCTTCCCCCGCGGGATGACCGGCCCGCGCGACGCCCGCAACGATTTCTCGTTCTCGGGTCTCAAGACGGCGGTCGCGCGGTACGTCGAGTCCCGCGAGCGGGCCGGCGAACCGCTGTCGATCCCCGACATCGCCGCGAGCTTCCAGGAGGCGGTGGCCGACGTGCTCACCATGAAGGCGGTCCGCGCGGCCACTGACATCGGGGTGGACACCCTGGTCCTCGGCGGCGGTGCGACGGCCAACTCGCGGATCCGCTCGATGGCGGAGGAGCGCTGCGCGGCGGCCGGTTTGACGCTTCGCATCCCGAAGCCGCGGCTGTGCACCGACAATGGGGTGATGATTGCCGCACTGGGTGCCCACGTGATTGCCGGGGGCGCAAGCCCGTCCCCGTTGAACGTCGCCACCGACCCCGGACTGTCCGTGACGGTGAGCCAGTCGCGGGACCGGGGCGATGCAAACTGAGCTCTTCGAGGCCCTGCCGAAGGCGGAGCGCCGCAGGCTGATCCGCCGGGCGGTGGTGCGTCCGGCGGGCACCGCGGTGTTGCTGTTGGTGGCGTACTTCGCGGTGCCGATGACCGACCTGCAGTCGGCGTCGGCCTTAGCCGGACTGGTGTTCGGTCTGACGGCGGTGACGGTGCTGTGCGTCTGGCAGATCCGGAAGATCGTGCGGGCGCAGTATCCCGCGCTGCAGGGCGTCGAGGCACTCGCGCTGACCCTGCCCGCGTACCTGCTGTCCTTCGCCACGCTGTACTACCTGATGTCGGTGGACGCGCCCGGCGACTTCAACGAACCGTTGTCGAGGATCGACTCGCTGTACTTCACGCTGGTGTGCTTCTCGACCGTGGGCTTCGGGGACATCGCCGCCAAGAGTGAGGTCGCCCGGGCCGTCGTGTCGGTGCAGATCGTGGGAAATCTGATCCTGATCGCGGTCGGTGTCCGCATCATCACCGCCGCGGTCCGCCGCGGTCAGGCCCGCCGGCAGCAGGCGAGCGACTGACACCGCCGCCGTCGGCAGGCGGGTGGCTAGGTTGACACCGGCCCCGCCACCACGGTCGGGGAGAGGGTGAGCAGGGTCTGCGACGTCGGCGGCGACGTCAGCTCCGCGACGGTGATGCCGTCGAGCGAGTCGTAGAACGCGTCCTGGGCGCGTCGCAGCGCGGTACGCAGGCGGCACGCGTTCCGCAGGGGGCAGGGGGTGTCGCCCTCGCAGGTGACGACCTCGCCGTCGCCCTCGAGCGCCCGGGTCAGCCAGCCGACCGAGGTGCGACGGGCGGCGTCGGTGATGGACAGTCCGCCGCCGCGACCGCGGCGGGCCTCGACCATGCCGAGTTCGCTCAGCCGCGCGACCACCTTCGCGGTGTGGGTGTACGGGATGGACAGTTCGTCCGCCACCTGGCTGGTGGTCAGCCCGCCGCCGCCGGGGGCGACGGCGAGCCGCATCACGACTCGCAGCCCGAGGTCGGTGAATCGCGTCAGCTGCACGGCACCGACCGTACCGAACGCGAAATACCCGCGCAATCGGCGGGCATTTCGGCGTCTGTACTGGTCAGGCGCGCGGTGACGGCAGCACCAGTTCGGTGTTGTGGTCGCCCGAGGCGCCCATCTCCTCCGGCTCCATGTGGATGTCGTTGAAGGACAGCTCGCGGTAGAGCGACGCCAGCCCGGTTGCCGAGAAGTCGCCGTGCGGGACCGAGTACGGGGCGTCCGACTCGATCAGCGTGGTGAGCAGCGAGACGGTCCCGTCGCCGTTGTCGACCACCTCGATGATCCGGGCGTGCTGCGGGAAGTCGATGTGCGAGGCGGTGTTGATCTCCCAGAAGCCCTGCGCCGGCGTCAGACCGGGTCGCGGGTAGATCCGGTTCTCGTGGGTGTGGCCGTTGACCCAGGCGAGCACGTTCGGGAAGCGGTTGAGCAGCTCGACCACCTGGGCGCCCTTGTACCGGCGCTCGCCCGGGTTCTCCGGGTCGGGCGTGACGTCGTCCATCGTGTCGCTGGTGTGGTGGCTGAAGAGCAGGAAGTAGGTGTCCGTGCGGGACTGGGTGACCGGCCGGCCGCCGTCGTCGAAGTAGCGGCTGCTGCCGGCCTGCAGGGCCTGCTCGATCCAGCGGAACTGGGCCTCGCCGAGCGAGCCGTCGACGGCCCCGGCGCGGTTGGTGGAGTCCATGCTGATGCCGACGACGCCGGGCGCGATCTCGAAGGAGTAGTAGCCGATGCCGGACTCGCCGGCGTCGGCGGCGAAGCCGTGGCCGACCGGGCCGGGGCCGGTGTTGGCCGGGTCGAGGTGGGCCGCGATGAACTGCCGGGGCGTGAACGGCGCGCGACTGGCGTCCGGGGTGACCACGCGGGGCGGGGTGGTGAGCGCGCTGAGCAGGGCCGGGATGGCGGACGGATCGGTACTGGCGGCGCTGCCGATGGCACGAGCCTGCTCGGAGTTCGGTGCCTCGATCTTGAGCGACCCCGTGTACATGCTCTCGAGCAGCGGGATCCCGTTGGGGAGGGTGCCGGAGATCGCGTCGTCATGGTTGCCGAACACGCTGTACCAGGGGGTGCGCAGGCCCGGGCTGGTGACCGGACGCAGGGCCGCGCCGAGCAGCCCGGGCATCTCCGGGAAGCCCGCCTTCTTGTACATGTCGTCGATCGGCGACTCAGGGTTCCAGTACAGGTCCGCGCCGGAGTTCTGCACGCCCTCGTAGCGGTCCGCGGCACCGGTGTTGGGGATGAAGGTGCCGCCGTTGAGCGCGGTCAGCAGCCAGCCGAGTTCGGCGTGCTCCTTGTTGTCTGTGTTGTCGCCGGTGGTCACGACCGCGTCGAACGGGCGTCCGGTGTGCGGGCCGCCCCGCAGGGAGTTGATCCGGGACACCAGGGACACCAGTCCCTGGGTGGTGAGCGTCTCGTGCGGGCGGAACGCCGACCCGGTGAACGGGTGCACGTACTCGAACCGCATCGGCGACTGGGCGTCGATCACGTGCAGGTCGGTCAGCTGGACGAAGGAGGCCAGCACCCGGCGGCGCTCCTCGCGTCCGGACTGGGCGCCGGCCAGTTCGCCGCGCACGACCATCGGCCAGCCCGGACCCGCGGTCAGGGTGCGGTAGCCGGATCCGCCGAGCGGGGTGGCAACGGCCTCGAGGGTCGTGCCTGCCAGGTATTCGGGGAGTGCGTCGGCGGCCGCGTACCAGGTTCCCCACGGCGCCCGGCCGAACGTTCCGAGGCCGACGGCGCCCGCGGCGCCCAGTCCGGCAAGCCCGAGAAATCCACGTCTGCTGATGTTTGCCACGGCGACGACTCTAGGACACCTTCCCGTCACCCACGTGCTCTACCGGCGACTGGCAGATCGTGGCGCGGTGGTCCGGTGGCGCCGCCTGCCCTTGAGCGCTGGCACTCGCATGTATAGAGTGCTAGTTGGCGCTGACCCAGCCTCGGCACCCGCGACGACGGGGCTCGGTGAGGGGCCGCTTGCGTGAAGAACAAAACCGACACGCCCGGGGAACAGCCCCGGGCGCAAGTACCCCTGAAAGTGGAGGGCTCATCGTGGCGAGCGTGAACATCAAGCCGCTCGAGGACAAGATCCTCGTCCAGGCCAACGAGGCCGAGACGACGACTGCCTCAGGCCTGGTCATCCCCGACACGGCCAAGGAGAAGCCCCAGGAGGGCACCGTCGTCGCCGTTGGCGAAGGCCGCGTGACCGACAAGGGCAACCGCATCCCGGTCGATGTCAAGGAAGGCGACACCGTCATCTACAGCAAGTACGGCGGAACCGAGATCAAGTACGCCGGTCAGGAGTACCTGATCCTGTCGGCACGCGACGTGCTGGCTGTCATCTCCAAGTAAGCCCACTCGCAGTCCGCCCCGGTGTCCCCTCTTCTCGGTGACCCCGGGGCGGATCGCGTTGACGGACCCTCCCGAGCCAGGAGCAGCTACGTACTATGTCCAAGCAGATTGAGTTCAACGAGAAGGCGCGTCGTGCGCTCGAGCGCGGCGTCGACCAGCTGGCCGACGCGGTCAAGGTGACCCTCGGCCCCCGCGGCCGGCACGTCGTCCTCGCCAAGGCCTTCGGCGGCCCGACCGTCACCAACGACGGCGTCTCCATCGCCCGTGAGATCGAGCTCGAGGATCCCTTCGAGAACCTCGGCGCCCAGCTCGTCAAGAGCGTCGCCACCAAGACCAACGACGTCGCCGGCGACGGCACCACCACCGCCACCGTGCTCGCGCAGGGCCTGGTCCGCGGCGGCCTGAAGAACGTCGCCGCAGGCGCCAACCCGATCTCCCTCGGGGCGGGCATCGCCCAGGGCGCCGACCTGGTCGTCGAGGCACTGCTCGCGGCCGCCACCCCGGTCGAGGGCAAGGCCGCCATCGCGCAGGTCGCCACCGTCTCCTCGCGTGACGCGGAGATCGGCGAGCTGGTCGGCGAGGCCATGACCCGGGTCGGCGTCGACGGCGTCGTCACGATCGAGGAGTCCTCGACCACGCAGACCGAGCTCGTCGTCACCGAGGGCGTGCAGTTCGACAAGGGCTACCTCTCGCCCTACTTCGTCACCGACGTCGACGCCCAGAAGGCGATCCTCGAGGACGCGCTGATCCTGCTCGTCCGCGACAAGATCAGCTCCCTGCCCGACGTCCTGCCGCTGCTCGAGAAGGTTGCCGAGTCCGGCAAGCCGCTCCTGATCATCGCCGAGGACGTCGAGGGCGAGGTGCTCTCCACGCTGGTGGTCAACGCCATCCGCAAGACGATCAAGGCGGTCGCGGTCAAGGCGCCGTTCTTCGGCGACCGCCGCAAGGCGTTCCTCGACGACCTCGCGGTCGTCACCGCGGGCACCGTCATCAACACCGACGTCGGGCTTTCCCTCAAGGAAGCCGGCCTCGAGCTGCTGGGCAACGCACGCCGCGTCGTGGTCACCAAGGACGAGACCACCATCGTCGACGGTGCGGGTACCGAGGCGGACATCGCCACCCGGGTCGGCCAGCTGCGCCGTGAGATCGAGAACTCCGACTCCGACTGGGATCGCGAGAAGCTCGAGGAGCGCCTCGCCAAGCTGGCCGGCGGCGTCGCGGTGATCAAGGTCGGCGCCGCCACCGAGACCGACCTCAAGGAGCGCAAGTTCCGGGTCGAGGACGCGGTCAACGCGGCCAAGGCCGCGGTCGAGGAGGGCATCGTCCCCGGCGGCGGTTCCGCGCTGGTGCAGGCCGGTCAGGGCCTCGCCGCCCTTGCCGCATCGCTCACCGGTGACGAGGCGACCGGTGTCGAGGTCCTGCGGGTCGCGCTGAGCACGCCGCTGTTCTGGATCGCCACCAACGCCGGCGTCGACGGGTCCGTCGTGGTCAGCAAGGTCGCCGAGGCGCCCAAGGGCCATGGCTTCAACGCCGCGACCCTCACCTACGGCGACCTGCTCGCCGATGGTGTGGTGGACCCGGTGAAGGTGACCCGTTCCGCGGTCGTCAACGCCGTCTCCGTCGCGCGGATGGTGCTCACCACCGAGAGCGCCGTCGTGGAGAAGCCTGTCGACGCGGTCGAGGACCACGGGCACGGCCACAGCCACTAGGCACGCTCGAACGTCACACGCGTTGTCGTGACACACACGAAGGCCCCCGGACGGAAATTCGTCCGGGGGCCTTCGCATCGGCCGGTCCTCACGTCACACCGCGATGCGGTGGCGGCCGCGACGGGCGTGCATCTCCCGTTCGGCTTCCGACATGCCGCCCCAGATCCCGTACGGCTCGCTGACGCTGAGGGCGTGGCTGCGGCACTGCGCGAGCACGGGGCACCGGTGGCACATCTCCTTGGCTCGCGTCTCGCGCTGCGCTCGGGCCCGGCCGCGTTCCCCGTCCGGGTGGAAGAACATCGAGGAGTCGACTCCGCGGCAGAGTCCGTGCATCTGCCAGTCCCAGATATCGGCGTTGGGGCCGGGGAGGTGATTCGGCTGCGGCATGTCATCTCCTAAGGTCGCGTATTCAATTCCCTTCGCAACGTTAGAGGTGTGACGGAAATGGAGTCAATACTTTCGTGAGTGGCGATTTCCATAGCGCGGCAGCACGAAATTAACATTCCGTTCATCGACATCGACACCGAATTGTGATTCAGACGGCTGCGATTGGATCCACGGTTGGCCGCGGACAGCCTGGGCCTGGAAGTGAATATAGTGGTCAGGTCCTATTCGTGCACGGCGTGGCGCAGCCCCCGCGGTCGGAGAATCCGGATCATTGAACAGCAATCCTTATGCTGAATGTACTGAATGTAAATGAGAGGAAAACTATAGACAGGTCCGGCGTGAATGGGTATGTGAGAGCGGCGGCGGCGAATTGTCCCACTCGTCCGCCGCGGGGCGCCTTGTCCGCCGGCGGGTGGTGGGGGACCGGGCCGCGGGACCTACTCTTACGCCGTGCCTCCCCTCCTCTCCGACCAGTCCGACGCCGACCGGTCCGACGTCACCCAGTCCGATGCCGACCCGGGGGTGGGCCTGCTGGCCGGTGCCGCCTTCGGCCCGCGGCCGGGGACGCGGGAACTGCCGCAGGCGGAGACCGCCGAGGGGCACTGGCTGCGGGCGGTCGCCCTCGGCGGGCAGGGTCGTTACGCCGCGGCGCACACCGAACTGAACCGGGTTGCCGCCGGCCGGCCGGATCCCGTGGTGTCGTCGCTGGCGTCGAGCACCGAGGCGTCGCTGCTGCGTCAGCTCGGGTGGCACCGACTCGCGTCCGGGTTCGACGGCCGGGCGCTGGGTGTGCTCGGATCGGCCGCGGACCCGGCCGGGGTGCGCGTCCGGGCGGCCCGCGCCGACGCGCTGACCGGACTGGCCGCCGACGCCCTCGGCTGCGGCCGGTTGGACCTCGGTTTCCGGTTGCTGGCGCGGTGCGCCGAACTCCTCGACGCCGGTGACCCGCGGTTGTGGCGCCAGCAGATCCGGTTGAACTGGGTCACCGCCGAGATGTCCCTGGCGTCCGGTGACCCCGACCGCGGCCACCGGCACGCGGGGCTGGCCGTCGAGCTGGCGCGGGACACGGACTCGGTGCGCCACCAGGTCAAGTCGAAGCTGCTGCTGGCCGCCGCGGTCAGCGCCGGGCCGGATCCCGCGGCGGCCGCCGCGCCCGCCGCGGAAATTGTCGAAAGCTGTGCCGAACACGGACTGGTTCCGCTGCGGTGGGCGGCGGCGATGCTGCTCAACGGCGTGCAGCCGAGTCCGGAGGCAGCCGCGGTCCGGGACGCGTGTCGACGCCAGATCCGTGACTGGGGTGGGCGATTCAGAAACCCGTGAGGGTCTGTCGCTATCCTTCGACTATTCCACCGCCAGGTGGGTACGCCCCGTGTGGGCGTCCCTGTAACGCCAGGACGATCTCTCACGATGACTACTACGAGCGAGGAATTGGACTCGGCAGTCGCTGCGGCAGCGCAGGGCGACCGGGTTGCCCTGGCTCGAGTGTTGGAGACAGTCCGACCCATGGTCGTGCGTTACTGCCGGTCACGGGTCGGAGTCGCGGAAAGAGGACAGCTTTCCGCGGACGACGTGGCGCAGGAGGTGTGCCTGGCTGTGATGACCGCGCTTCCGCGGTACCGAGATCAGGGCAGGCCCTTCATGGCCTTCGTGTACGGGATTGCCGCACACAAGGTCGCCGACGCGCATCGCAACGCCGGACGTAACAAGGCGGAGTCGATGGCAGAGGTGCCCGACGTCGTCTCGACCGAGGAAGGACCGGAGAAGCTCGCGCTCGACTCGGAGACCGGCCGGCAGATGAAGACGCTGTTGGCGACGCTCTCCGAGAAGCATCGGGAGATCATCATTCTCCGGCTGGTGGTCGGGCTGTCCGCCGAAGAAACGGCCGCCGCGGTGGGGAGTACCGCGGGTGCCGTCCGAGTTGCCCAGCACCGGGCGCTCACGAAACTCAAAACCGAAGTAGCGAAAGCGGGTGAGATGTATGGCTAGGGGGAGCAAGCACGGCGAAGACGACCGGCGGGCGGATCAATACTCCACGTCCGATGCCGATCTCGCCCGAGGCGCGACGCCGACCGCCGGTGATCCGGCCGACGTCGACGCATCGACGCCGTTCGACCTGGCGGAAGTCCAACGCGACGACGCCCTGCTCGACGCGCTCTCGGGCGGCCGCTCAGTGGCCACCGGCAGCCCCGAGGAGAGCGAGCTCGCGGCGTTGCTGGCCGACTGGCGGGCCGAGATCCTCGCGCCGGCGATGCCGGCCGAGCCGACCCTCGACCGGGTGGTCGCGGCAGTCGACGACCAACTCTCCGGTGCGGGTCGCCACGGTCGTCGTGGCCTCCGGTTGCTGCGTCCGATCGCGGGTGCGGCCGCCGCCGTGGCCGTCGTGATGGCCGGTCTCACCGTCTTCTCGTACAACGCCGTGCCCGGTGATCCGCTGTGGAAGGTCAAGGAGGTCGTGTTCACCGAGCGCGCGAACTCGACCGTCGCCAGCATCGACACCACCACGAATCTCGAGGAAGCCGAGCGGCTGATCAAGGCCGGCGACTCGACAGCGGCGGTCCAACTGCTGCAGTCGGCGGGCAAGCGGGTCACGGATGTCAACGAGTCCGACAAGCGGGACGCGCTGACCGCCCGGATGGACAAGCTGATGGCCGATGCCGCAAAGAGCGGCGCCCCGACCAGCCCGGTGACCACCACTCCCGGGGAGAGTGCCGCGGCCGGCGTCACCACCACCGCGCCGGCCCCGCCCGTCACCACGGTGCCTGGCGTGCCGGCGACCACGGTGCCGCCGGGGCTCACCGAACTGCCGGTGGTCCCGAGCGTGCCGCCGGTGACGTCGGAGCCGACCACACCGGCGCCGTCCCCGTCCCCGTCGCCGTCCCCGCAGCCGTCCCCTTCGCCCTCGCCGACGCCCAAGCCGGGACCGGGCGAACCGCCGACCGGGGTGCCCAGCGCGACGACGACCCCGCCGCCGCCCGCCTCGACGACGGTCGCGACGCCGAGGGATCTGACTTCACCCGCGACCAGCTAGCCGCACCGGCGGCGGTCACGGCAACACCGGCGCGGACAGCGCTCAACGCAGACGAACGGCCCGACAAGATGACTTGTCGGGCCGTTCGTCTGCGTTCGGTCTAGAGGTCGAAGCCGTCGCCGTGCAGCGCCTCGTTCATCGACGCGTCCGCGTAGCCGCGGCAGTAGTCCCAGGTGACATAGGCCTCGGGGACTGGGTCGTAGGCCGGCTCGTGCGGGCGGACCGTGCCGTCGACCAGCAGCTGGAGCAGGTTGGCTCGCAGCATGTCCCAGTCGTGGTAGTGGTCCTGCTGGCAGTCGTCGCAGCACACGACCAGACCGCGGATGCCGCGGTGGCCGAGCAGTGCCTCGTAGACGGCGAGGTCGGCGAGGTCCTCCTCGACGGCCAGTCGCTCCTGGGCGTCGAGGGGCTGACCGGGCTCGATCGCGTCGAGGGCGGCGGAGGGGTCTGCAGGGTCACCGGCAAACGGATCCGGCGGCAGACCGGGGGGCAGTTGATCACGCACAGCACCACGGTACGCAGGCCGAGTGGGTCTGCGCCACCCGTCACACTCACCACGTTCGCCCGCGGGTGAGTGCAGCCGATACCATGGTGTCCGGGCTGAGGGAAGAATCCGCCCCCAGTCGAGCGTTCTTCCCCTCGTCCGAGCACTCCCGCCGCATTCGCGCCCACGAGGGTCACGAGCCCCCGATGTGGTGCCGCCCCACAGTTCCAGGAAAGGTCCCGAGCCGTATGAGTACATCCGGAGGACACGTGCGCACCGGCGGAGATCGCCCGGACAAGGTGGCGATGCTGGGTCTCACGTTCGACGACGTGCTGCTGCTGCCCGCCGCGTCGGACGTCATCCCGAGCCAGGTCGACACCTCCAGCCAGCTGACCCGCGAGATCCGCCTCCGTGTCCCGCTGGTGAGTTCCGCGATGGACACGGTCACCGAGGCCCGGATGGCGATCGCGATGGCGCGCGCCGGCGGCATGGGCGTGCTGCACCGCAACCTCTCGGCCGAGGCCCAGGCCGGCCAGATCGAGACGGTCAAGCGTTCCGACGCGGGCATGATCACCGACCCGGTCACCTGCAAGCCGACCGACACCATCGCCGAGGTCGACGCACAGTGCGCGCGCTTCCGGATCTCCGGACTGCCGGTCACCGACGACGCCGGCCAGTTGGTCGGCATCATCACCAACCGCGACATGCGGTTCGAGGTGGACCAGAACCGCGCGGTGTCCGAGGTCATGACCAAGGCGCCTCTGATCACCGCCCGCGAGGGCGTCACCGCGGAGGCCGCGCTCGGCCTGCTGCGCCGGCACAAGCTCGAGAAGCTGCCGATCGTCGACGGCCAGGGCAAGCTGACCGGTCTGATCACGGTCAAGGACTTCGTCAAGACCGAACAGCACCCGAACGCCACCAAGGACCGCGACGGCCGGCTGCTGGTCGGTGCGGCGGTCGGCGTCGGCGACGAATCCTGGGCCCGCGCGATGATGCTGACCGACGCGGGCGCCGACGTGCTCGTGGTMGACAGCGCGCACGGCCATCAGGTCAACATCCTGCAGATGATCGCGAAGCTCAAGCGCGAGGTGGGCGACCGGGTCCAGCTCATCGGTGGCAACGTCGCCACCCGGGCCGGTGCCCTGGCGCTGGTCGAGGCGGGCGTCGACGCGGTCAAGGTGGGCGTCGGGCCGGGCTCGATCTGCACCACCCGCGTCATCGCCGGCGTCGGCGCGCCGCAGATCACCGCGATCCTCGAGGCCGTCGCGGCGTGCAAGCCGCACGGTGTGCCGGTCATCGCGGACGGTGGCCTGCAGTTCTCCGGCGACGTCGCGAAGGCCCTCGCGGCCGGTGCGTCGACGGCCATGCTGGGTTCGCTGCTCGCGGGCACCGCGGAGTCCCCGGGCGAGCTGATCCTGGTCGGCGGCAAGCAGTTCAAGAGCTACCGCGGCATGGGCTCGCTCGGCGCGATGCAGAGCCGCGGGCAGGCCAAGTCCTACTCCAAGGACCGCTACTTCCAGGACGACGTGCTCGCCGAGGACAAGCTGGTCCCCGAGGGCATCGAGGGTCGGGTGCCGTTCCGCGGCCCGCTCTCTCAGGTGATCCACCAGCTCACCGGCGGACTGAGTGCGGCCATGGGTTACACCGGTTCCGGCACCATCGAGGAGCTGCAGGAGGCGCAGTTCGTGCAGATCACCGCGGCGGGCCTCAAGGAGAGCCACCCGCACGACATCACCATGACGGTCGAGGCGCCGAACTACGTCGCGCGCTGACCGCGGACGCGTAAGTTCCCGCCTGATCCAGGCAACCATCAGCCACATCGAAGAAAGGGGCGCGCGTGCGCGACCTCGTTGAGATCGGCATGGGCCGCACGGCCCGTCGCACCTATGAGCTGGACGACATCGACATCGTCCCCTCCCGGCGGAC
Organism: Rhodococcus sp. P4_F5; assembly: GCF_056401315.1. Classification (NCBI taxonomy): domain Bacteria; kingdom Bacillati; phylum Actinomycetota; class Actinomycetes; order Mycobacteriales; family Nocardiaceae; genus Rhodococcus; species Rhodococcus sp. P4_F5. Next base: position 28,727 of record NZ_JBFUJP010000046.1, read on the forward strand.
ACGTTCGTCCAAGGAGGTGTCGACGGCCTGGCAGCTCGACGCGTACCGCTTCGACATCCCGGTGCTCGCCCACCCGACCGACGCGCTGGTCTCGCCGGCGTTCGCGATCGAGCTGGGCAAGCGCGGCGGCCTCGGCGTGATCAACGGTGAGGGGCTGTGGGGTCGGCATGCCGACGTCGAGGCCAAGATCGCCGAGCTGGTGCAGATCGCCGAGTCCGACGTCGATGCCGATGCGCCGATCGCCAAGCTGCAGGAGCTGCACGCCGCCCCGATCCAGCCGGAGCTGCTCGCGGCCGCGGTCGCGCAGGTGCGGGCCGCGGGCGTGACCGTCGCTGTCCGGGTCAGCCCGCAGAACGCGCGCGCCCTGACCCCGGCACTGGTGAAGGCCGGCATCGACCTGCTCGTCATCCACGGCACGATCATCTCGGCCGAGCACGTCGCGAACGGCGACGAACCGCTGAACCTGAAGACGTTCATCGCCGAGCTGGACGTCCCGGTTGTCGCGGGCGGCGTCAGCGACCACCGCACCGCCCTGCACCTGATGCGGACCGGCGCGGCCGGCGTCATCGTCGGGTACGGCTCGACCGCGGGCGCCACCACCACCGGCGAGGTGCTCGGCATCGGCGTCCCGATGGCGACGGCGATCGCCGACGCCGCGGCCGCCCGCCGCGACTACCTCGACGAGACCGGCGGACGCTACGTCCACGTGATCGCCGACGGCGACATCAGCACCTCCGGGGACCTGGCCAAGGCCATCGCCTGCGGTGCGGACGCCGCGGTGCTCGGTGCCCCGCTGGCCGTGGCCGCCGAGGCACCGGGCGGCGGCTGGTACTGGCCGTCCGCGGCCGCGCACCCCTCGATGCCGCGCGGCGCCATGCTGCCGGTCTCGTTCGGCGACCGGCCCAGCCTGGACCAGGTGCTCACCGGCCCGTCCGACGACCCGTACGGGTCGCTGAACCTGGTCGGCGGACTGCGCCGCTCGATGGCCAAGTCCGGGTACTCCGACCTCAAGGAGTTCCAGAAGGTCGGGCTGACCGTCCGCGCCTGACCCGCTCCGCCGAGCGCTTTCCAGGCCGTTACCGATACCTGGCGTTACAGTTAGGCGACCCCCTGTGGCTTCGGTCACAGGGGGTCGGTGCATACTGGCGAGTAACAACCTTTGGTTCACGGTGGAGGTCTCCATGAGCAAGCGCGCGACTGACTTCGATGTCCTGGTCATCGGCTCCGGATTCGGTGGCAGCGTCACCGCGCTCCGGCTGGTGGAGAAGGGGTACCGGGTCGGCATCCTCGAGGCCGGTCGGCGGTACGCCGACGCCGACTTCGCGAAGACCAGTTGGGACCTCAAGCGGTTCCTGTGGGCGCCGGCACTGGGCTGCTACGGCATCCAGCGCGTACACCTGCTGCGCGACGTCCTGATCCTGGCCGGGGCGGGGGTCGGCGGCGGCTCGCTGAACTACGCGAACACGCTCTACAAGCCGCCCGCGTCGTTCTTCCAGGACCCGCAGTGGCGCGACATCACCGACTGGCACGACGAGCTCAGCCCGTTCTACGAGCAGGCGCAGAAGATGCTCGGCGTGGTCCGCAACCCGCACATGACGCCCGCGGACGAGGTGATCAAGTCGGTGGCCGAGGACATGGGCGTCGGCGACACGTTCATCCAGACCCCGGTCGGCGTGTTCTTCGGCGAACCCGGCAAGACCGTCGAGGACCCGTACTTCGGCGGCGTCGGCCCGGCGCGGACCGGCTGCATCGAGTGCGGCGAGTGCATGACCGGCTGCCGGCACGGCGCCAAGAACACCCTGCTCAAGAACTACCTCGGCCTGGCCGAGAAGGCGGGCGCGCAGATCGTCCCGATGACCACCGTGACCGGGCTGTTCGAGGCCTCGGACGGCACCTGGGACGTGGCCACCCGCCGCACCGGCGCCAAGGTGCGCAAGAACAACAAGACCTACACCGCGCAGCACGTCGTGGTCGCCGCCGGCACGTGGGGCACCCAGCACCTGCTGCACAAGATGAAGGACACCGGTGCGCTGCCGAGGCTGTCCGACCACCTCGGTGAGCTCACCCGCACCAACTCCGAGTCCATCGTCGGCGCGGGCAGGCACGACGTCGACCCCGCCATGGACCTGACCCGGGGCGTGGCGATCACCTCCTCGTTCCACCCGACCGCGGACACCCACATCGAGCCGGTCCGCTACGGCAAGGGCTCCAACGCGATGGGGCTGCTGCAGACCCTGATGACCGACGGCGGCGGCACCACCCCGCGCTGGGTGAAGTTCCTCGGCGTCGTCGCGAAGAACCCGATGCAGATGCTGCGCATGCTCACGGTGAGGAACTGGAGCGAGCGCACCATCATCGCCCTGGTCATGCAGAACCTGGACAACTCGATCACCACGTACACCAAGCGCGGCGTGTTCGGGCGCAAGGTCACCAGCAGGCAGGGCCACGGCGAGCCGAACCCGACGTGGATCCCGGCCGGCAACGACGCCACCCGACGGATCGCGGAGAAGATCGACGGCGTCGCGGGCGGCACCTGGGGCGAGATCTTCAACATTCCGCTCACCGCGCACTTCCTCGGCGGCTGCGCGATCGGTGCCGACCCGAGTCGCGGCGTCATCGACCCGTACCACCGGGTGTACGGCTACCCGACGCTGAGCGTGGTGGACGGGGCGTCGGTGTCGGCCAACCTCGGGGTGAACCCGTCGCTGACCATCAGCGCGCAGGCCGAGCGGGCCGCGTCGCTGTGGCCGAACAAGGGCGAGCAGGACAGCCGGCCCGCCCAGGGCGAGGCCTACCGACGGATCAGCCCGGTGGCGCCGAACAGCCCCGTGGTGCCCGCGTCCTCACCGGCGGCCCTGGTGCTGCCGATCGTCGAGGTGCGCACGGGCAAGGCCGCGAAGGCGTCCGACGTGGCCTGAGTGGGGCCGCCGCGGGGAGGCAGAGGGCCTGCTCCGCGGGGGTGTGGGCGGGGGAGTCCGGGCGCTGACTAGACTGATCGTCGTGGCAGACACCCAGCACCCCGGCTCCTCCCAGCAGAATCCCGTTCTCGTCGTCGATTTCGGGGCGCAGTACGCGCAGCTGATCGCTCGCCGGGTACGGGAGGCCAACGTCTACTCGGAGGTGGTCCCGCATACGGCGACCGTCGAGGAGATCGTGGCCCGTCGTCCCGCGGCGGTGATCCTGTCCGGCGGCCCGTCCAGCGTGTACGACGACGGAGCACCGCAGCTCGACGCCCGGCTGTTCGACCATGACATCCCGGTGTTCGGCATCTGCTACGGATTCCAGGCGATGGCCGGTGCGCTCGGCGGCACCGTCACCCACACCGGCACCCGTGAGTACGGCCGCACCCAGCTGAGCGTGGACGGCGGCCTCCTCCACGAGGGCCTGCCCGAGCTGCAGCCGGTGTGGATGAGCCACGGCGACGCCGTGACCGACGCCCCGGAGGGCTTCGAGGTGACCGCGACCAGCGCGGGCGCCCCCGTCGCCGCCTTCGAGAACCGGGCCAAGCGCCTGGCCGGCGTCCAGTACCACCCCGAGGTGCTGCACTCCCCGCACGGGCAGCACGTGCTCAGCCGCTTCCTCCGCGAGATCGCGGGCATCGCACCGACCTGGACCGCGGCCAACATCGCCGAGGACCTGATCGAGCGGGTTCGCGAGCAGGTCGGCGACGGCCAGGCGATCTGCGGGCTGTCCGGCGGCGTCGACTCCGCGGTCGCCGCGGCCCTCGTGCAGCGCGCGATCGGCGACAAGCTCACCTGCGTTTTCGTCGACCACGGGCTGTTGCGCGCGGGTGAGCGCGAGCAGGTCCAGCAGGACTTCGTCGCGGCCACCGGCGCCAAGCTGATCACGGTCGACGCGGTCGACACCTTCCTCGGCGAGCTGGACGGCGTGTCCGACCCCGAGACGAAGCGCAAGATCATCGGCCGCGAGTTCATCCGCAGCTTCGAGGGCGCGGTGTCCGAGGTGCTCGGCGAGAGCGCCGCACACGGCGAAACCGTCGACTTCCTGGTCCAGGGCACCCTGTACCCGGACGTCGTCGAGTCCGGCGGCGGCACCGGCACCGCGAACATCAAGAGCCACCACAACGTCGGTGGCCTGCCGGAGGACCTGCAGTTCAAGCTGGTCGAGCCGCTGCGCCTGCTGTTCAAGGACGAGGTCCGCGCGGTCGGCCGGGCGCTGGGACTGCCCGAGGAGATCGTGTCGCGTCAGCCGTTCCCCGGTCCGGGTCTCGCGATCCGCATCGTCGGCAGCGTGAACCAGGAGCGGCTCACGCTGCTGCGTCAGGCCGACGCCATCGCCCGCGAGGAACTCACGGCGGCGGGCCTGGACGGCCAGATCTGGCAGTGCCCCGTGGTGCTGCTCGCCGACGTGCGCAGCGTCGGTGTGCAGGGCGACGGACGCACCTACGGCCACCCGATCGTGCTGCGTCCCGTCTCCAGCGAGGACGCCATGACGGCGGACTGGACGCGTCTGCCCTACGACGTGCTCGAGCGCATCTCCACCCGGATCACCAACGAGGTACCGGACGTCAACCGCGTCGTGCTCGACGTGACGAGCAAGCCGCCGGGAACCATCGAGTGGGAGTGATCCTCGGGACCCGGCGGGACGCGTAGGCGCCCGCCGGGTTTCCGGCTTTCCGGGGCCGAAACCCGGATTCACAGTCAACTGCCAGGTCGGCTACGCCGAAAATGGTGTTGACTGGCATTACAACGTCGCAGACCGTTGATGCGACGAAAGACATTGCCGAAGCCGGTGAAGTGCGCAGCCCCTGGCTCGGAGCGCTCGCCCCCGCACCTCGCACCTCGCACACGAGGTAGACGACGAAACTCCTCACCCGCGGCCACTTCCCCGGCAGCGCACGAGGAGGGTGTGGCGATGAACGAGAAGATCGGAACGCGTGGATCGCGTCGGCTGCTCGCCGGCCTGGCGGTCGCGGGTGCGATGGTCCTGGTCCCCATGACGGCTGCGGCAGGTCCCGCCGCGGCGGACCCGGTCGCGCCGGTGCCGGTGGTCCAGGTGAACGGGCACGGGCACGGGCACGGGCACGGCAACCAGAACTGGAACAACAACTGGAACAACAGCTGGAACCGGGACTGGAACAACAGCTGGAACCGGGACTGGAACAACAGCTGGAACCGGGACTGGAACAACAACCAGAATCAGAACTGGAACTGGAACCAGGGTTTGCCGCAGCCGTTCGGCGGGCTCTTCGGCAGTTGAGCCGCGCGGTGACGGTCAGCGCGCGGCGGGGCCGCGGCCGTCGAGGTAGAGGTAGCCGCCGACCAGCAGCGCCATGCCGACCAGTCCGGCGCCCACCGGTGCGGCACACGCGATCGCGGTGATCACGGTCGCGGTGGCCAGCACCAGCGCGGTGGTCTTGGACTCGCCGCCTGCGCCGTCGCCGAGCAGGGTCTCGCCCATCGAGCGGGTCTCGTCGGGGGTGCGCATCAGCAGCCAGGCGGCCAGGTAGACCGGGACGCCGGCGCCGGCGAGCAGCAGCGATGCGAGGAAGGCCAGCCGGACCGCCCACGCGTCCACACCGAGTCGTCGGGCGACGCCGGCGCAGACGCCGGCGGCCATGCCCTCGGCGGGCAGTCGCTGCGGAAGGTTCTGGAGGAAAGAGCTTTTCGTGCTGCTGGGGCCGGATTCGGTGAAGGGGATCTGGTTCTCGCTCATGACGTCCATGCTCGTCGCCGGGAGGCGCTCGGCGCCATCGGGAAGCACCCGGATCTTTGCCGCCCGCGTCTCAGGGTGCGGTCTCGGGGTGCCGGTCAGAGCGTGGCCAGGCCGGCCGGGTCGACCTCGGGATCCGCGCGCCCGCAGAGTGCGGTGGCCACCCACAGCGAGCGGGCCGCGTCGCCGGGCAGGCCGGATTCGAGGTAGTCGAGGTGGTTCTCGACCTCGCGCGCGACCGACCAGCGCCGGGCCAGGTCCCGGTCGAGCCCGGCCGCCTCGGACAGCGCGTCGCAGCGGGCCTGCAACGACTCGGCGCCGCCGCCCAGCTCGCCGAGGCGGTTCCAGAGCATCGGCGCCACCGCGAACTCGGCGACCCCGAGCAGGGGCTTGGGGTCGATGGCCCGCCACCGCGTGCCGTCGGGGGTGGCGAGGATGTTCTCGAAATGCAGGTCGGTGTGTGTCAGGGCTGGGTTGTTCTGTGCTGAAACAGGATCGCCGCACGCCGCCTCCCGGCACACGGCCAGCGCCTCGTCGAGCAGCCAGGGCGGGCCGGGCCGGCCGAGACGGTCCCACCGCTCGGGCAGCTCGCGCTGCCAGCGCCTCGCCAGGTCGGTCAGCGAGTCGAACGCATGCGGTCCGGCGGGTACGGGACCGGACATCTCGCGGACCAGTTCGCCCCACACCCGGATCGCTTGCGGGACCGGCACTTCCCGCAGTGTTCGGGTGTTGTCCAGGCGTTCGAGCAGGGTCGCCTGGCGCGCCGGGTCCGCCCGCAGCGCCCTTACCGCGCCGCGGCCCGCCCACACGGCCAGCGCCGCGGCCTCGTGCGCCGACTCGGGGGACGGGTAGGAGATCTTCAACGCGGCGGCGGTGCCGTCGGGCAGGCGGACCGGGAGCACGATCCCGACGTAACCGTGCCAGACGTGGTTGCCGTCCCTGACCAGGCGCCACGCGGCGAGGTAGCGGTCGGCGAGGCCCGGGAGGCGACCCAGCCAGTCGTCGGCGTCGTCGGCGTGGCTGCGCAGGTTCGTGCGGAAGCCGTCGGGGATCGCGAGCACTACTTCTTCCGGCGTCCCGGCGCGAACACCAGCACCAGCCCGACCGCGACCGCCGCGAGCACGATCATCCAGCGGAACTGGGCGCCGCCGAGGGACTGGAAGTGCTCCGGCCCGATGAGCGACCAGGCGCTCACCATCAGCGCGACCAGTCCGGCGAGCAGCAGTCCCGCGGCGGGGCGTCGGCCGGTCGCCTGCCTGGTGTTGCCGCCCTCGGGGGCGTCGTCGTCTACGTTCTGGTACTCAGCCACGATCCACCGTCAAATCTCCGACCTTGCCGGTCAGGTTAAGGGTCAGTACCGGTCCGCCGATCCCGTCGGCGCCGCCGTCGACGCCCTCGGGCAGGCACATCACGTCCCCGAGCGCCATGCTGCAGTGATTTCGGACGTCCATGTTCGGGGGCACCAGCACGGTGAAGCTGCCGACGCCCAGGTCGATGTCGACCGTCCTGTCCTTGGTGAGGGTGACGCCGCCGAGGTCGAGGGTGAAGTCGCCGACCTGTCCGGAGTACCGGGACTCGAGCTGATCTGCGGAGGTGAACTGCCACGTCCGGGTGCCCACGTTCTGGCTGTTCCAGTCGACCGGGCCGATCAGCGATGCCAGCACCACGAAGCCGATCAATGGCCCGGTGACCACGAGCAGGCCGTAGCCGCGGCGCAGGAACGCGCCGACGACGAGGCCGACACCGATCACCGCGAGCGCCACCGCGCCGAGCTGTCCGGCGGAGAGCCACTGGGTACCGGTCGCGGCGCCGACCGCCCAGGCGGCGACGGTGACCAGGATGGCGATCCCGAGCACGGTGGAGGTGAGCCGGGACTTCGGCGGCGCCGGTACCGCCGGCGGCGGTGGGGGCGTGGGCTCGGGCAGGTCCCAGGCGAAGGGTGCGACGCCGAGCGGGTCCCAGGACGGCGGCGTCGGTTCGGGACCGAACGGTGACGCCGGTGCGGAGGGTGCCTCCGGTGCGGACGGCGCGTCCGGCGTCGCAGCGCCGCCGGGCCCGGCCGCGT
>NZ_JBFUJP010000047.1:0-35732 GCF_056401315.1 Rhodococcus sp. P4_F5
TTCGTCTGGAACGTCTTCAAGAGCTACCGGTACGGCGAGATCGTCACGGTCGACGACCCGTGGGGCTACGGCAACTCGCTCGAGTGGGCCACCACCTGCCCGCCGCCGCGGCACAACTTCACCGAGCTGCCCCGGATCCGCAGCGAGCGCCCGGCCTTCGAGCTGCACTACCCGCACATGGTCGAGCGGATGCGCGCGGAAGCGCACGTCGGCGTGGGCCACGGTGGCAAGCAGGCCACCGCGGTGCTCGAGGACGCGCACTAAGTCACGACGAACCAACACAAGGCCCCGCCCGAGCTTCGGGCGGGGCCTTGTGTTTGGGAAATACGCCGGTTGGCACAATGGCTTGAAGACCCCGCGGCTGCGGGATGGAGGGAGTTCTCGGTGGGTTCAGACACCACGGTCCTGGTCACGGTGACGGGACCCGACCGCCCGGGCGTCACCTCGGTTCTGCTCGCGGCGCTCTCGCGCCACGACGTGAGCCTCCTCGACGTCGAACAGGTGGTCATCAGGGGCAGGTTGACCCTCGGGGTCCTCGTGTCCTGCCCCAACGACCCCGAGGCGCTGCAGGAGGCGGTCGAGGACTCGATGTCGACCGTCGGCATGCACGCGGACGTCGAGATCGGCGCCGACCCGGTGGGCCGGCCCGCGCCGTCCACCCATGCCGTGGTCGTCCTCGGCAGTCCCGTCACCGCGCGTGCCTTCAGCGTGCTGGCCCGGGAACTGGCCCGCCAGGGCGCGAACATCGACTCGATCCGCGGCATCGCGGACTACCCGGTCACCGGACTGGAGCTGATGGTCACCGCGGCCGACGCCGCGGCCGAGACGGACGCCGCCCTGCGCACCGGGCTGGCGGAGATCGCCGCCTCGCAGACCGTGGACATCGCGGTCGAGCGGGCCGGACTGGCCCGTCGCGCCAAGCGGCTCATCGTCTTCGACGTGGACTCGACGCTGGTGCAGGGCGAGGTCATCGAGATGCTGGCCGCCCGTGCCGGCAAGGAGGACGAGGTCCGGGCCGTCACCGAGGCCGCCATGCGCGGCGAGATCGACTTCTCGGAGTCGCTGCACCAGCGGGTCGCGGTGCTCGCCGGCCTGGACGAGTCCGTGATCGAGGAGGTCGGGCAGGCGCTCGAGCTGACGCCGGGCGCGCGCACCACCATCCGCACCCTGCGCCGCCTCGGATTCCACTGCGGCGTCGTCTCCGGCGGCTTCCGCCAGGTCATCGAGGGCCTCGCGCACGACCTGGAGCTGGACTTCGTCGAGGCCAACACCCTCGAGGTCGTCGACGGCAAGCTCACCGGCCGCGTCATCGGCGCGGTCGTGGACCGCGCGGCCAAGGCCGTGGCACTGCGCAATTTCGCGGCGCAGGCCGGGGTCCCTATGGAGCAGACCGTAGCGGTTGGCGACGGCGCCAACGACATCGACATGCTCACCGCGGCCGGGCTGGGCGTCGCCTTCAACGCGAAGCCGGCCCTGCGCGAGGTCGCGGACACCGCACTCTCGCATCCCTTCCTGGATGCGGTGCTGTTCATCCTCGGCGTCACCCGTGACGAGGTCGAGGCGGCCGACGCCGTGGACGGTCTGGTGCGCCGGGTCCCGCTGTGACGGAGCCGGGGCCCCTCGGGGTGCTCGACGAGGGTTTCGCCGCCCGGCACGCGGTGCTGGCCGCCGGGTACGGGCACCGGCCGGACCCGGCGGACCCGGCCCTGGTGCTGGCGATGCCGCTGGTGCTGCACCTTCCGAAGGCGGACCCGCCGCCGCGGAGCGCGGTGCTCGCGGCGGCCGCCGCCGCGACCGCCGCGCTGTGCCTGGACTCGCGGGTCGGCACCGGCGAGGACGGCGAACCGGGGCCGTGGCAACGGGACTACCTGGCCTGGACCGGCGCCCGGATCCGCAAGGTGGCCCGGCGGGCCCGGGGCGCCCAGTGGCTGGCCGCCCAGGACGTCGACGGCGTCACCGTCGAGGTCGACGGCGCCCAGGCCCGGGCCTTCGTGCCRGGCCCCGTGGGTGAGCTCGACCCCCGGATCCGGAAGCTGCAGATCGGCGGGACCGACCTCGAGCACGACGCGCCGGGGGACCCGGAGCCCGACCTGCCGGTGCTGTGGCTCAACCGTTCCCTCGACATGACGGTCGGCAAGACCGCCGCGCAGGTGGGGCACGCGGCGATGCTGCTGGCCGGTGCGATGACGCTCGCGCAGGCGGCGCAGTGGGCAGGCAGCGGGTTCCGGTGCTCGGTGCGCGACGCCGACCCGGACCGCTGGGCCGCGCTGACCGCCCGGGTGGCCGCGGGGCAGGCGATCGCCGTCCGCGACGCCGGGTTCACCGAGGTGGCGCCAGGTTCGATGACGGTGATCGCGCACCCCTGAGGGCGGACTCGTGGTGAGCGGCTTGGACTGCCGGGCCGGTTCGGCCTAAGGTTGGCCCGTCCAAGCACGGGAGCCCAGGCATCGATGGGCTGAGAGGGAGCACGGCTGCTCCGACCGTCACACCTGATCCGGGTCATTCCGGCGTAGGGAGCAGCGCGATGTCCACGGTACATCCACGTCCTGACGAGGCGGCCGCACAGCCGTCCGGCCCCACTTCGTCCCCGGCTGGCGTCGAACCGTCCTTCACCCTCGACGAGGCGCCCGCCCGGACCCTCGGCCTCGCCGCGCAGATCGGGCTGTGGGGCAACCTCGGGATCTCGCTACTCCTCCCGGTGGCCGCGACCTTCGCCGTGCTGCAGGGGCAGTCGTTGCTCGCCACCCTGCTCGCGGTGCTGCTCGGCGCGGTGATCGGTTCGACCCTGCTCGGGCTGTGCGCGGCGGCCGGCGCGACTGTCGGCGCGCCCGCGATGGTGATGATGCGGGGCCTGCTCGGCAACCGGCTGTCCGCGCTGCCGACGGTGTTCAACCTGGTGCAGTGCGTCGGCTGGGCCACCTTCGAGGTGTTCGTCATCGCCGAGGCCGCAGCCCGCCTCACCGGCTGGCAGCGTTGGCCGTTCGTCCTGCTCGGCGGCGCCCTGGCCACCGTGATGGCGCTGCGACCGCTGAAGGTGGTCGGCATCCTGGCCCGGTACGCGGTGTGGGCGGCGCTGGCGTCGACGGTGTACCTGCTGGTGAACGTGCTGATGAAGGACCTGCCCTCGCTCACCGACGGGAGTTTCGCCGGGTTCTGGACCAGCGTGGACCTGGTGATCGCGATGCCGATCTCCTGGGTGCCGCTGGCCGCCGACTACGCGCGGCACTCCAAGTCCCCGCGGGCGGCGTTCCTCGGCGCGACCGTCGGCTACGGCGGCGCGACCGTCGCCTTCTTCAGCCTCGGTGTGCTGGCGTTCGTCGCGTTCGGCCTCGAGCCCGGCTTCGACATCATCGGCAGCCTGCTGGTGCTCCCGCTGGCCGGGGTGGCGCTGCTGATCCTGCTGATCGACGAGGTGGACGAGGCCTTCGCGAACATCTACTCGACGGCGATGAGCGCGCAGAACCTGCGGCCCAGCCTGGACCGGCGCTACCTGGTGGTCGGCGTCGGCGCGGTCGCGACGCTGCTGGCGCTCACCGTCGACGCCTACAGCTACGAGCCGTTCCTGTTCCTGATCGGCGCGGTGTTCGTCCCGCTGACCGGCACCTTCCTGGTGGCCTTCTACCTGCTGCGCCGTGGCAGCTGGGACGTCTCGGCGTCCTCGCCCGCGCGCTGGGAGATGTTGCTGCCGTGGGCGGTCGGGTTCGTGGTGTACCAGCTCGTGACGCCCACCTACTTCACCGGTTTCGGTGCCGGGTGGACCCAGTGGTGGACGGACCTGCAGTCCGCGCTGGGGATCCCGGCCACCGGCTGGTCCGCCTCGCTGATCTCGCTCGTCGTCGCGGCGGCGGGCACCGCCCTGATCGGGCTCATCCGTCGACGAAAGGTGGTGCCGGCGTGAGCCTCTCGGCACGCTTGCAGGAAATGGGCCGGCCGCTGCTGGCCGCGCAGCTCGAGCACCCCACAGTGGCCGGCATCGGTGCGGGCGACCTCGACCCGGCGGTCTTCCGTGGCTGGCTCGAACAGGACTACCTGTACCTGCTGGACTACACCCGGGTGTTCGCGCGGCTGGCCTGGCAGGCCCCGGACGGGCATCTCGGTGACCTGGTGGACCTGGCCCACGCCACCTACCGCGAGGAACTCGACCTGCACCGCACCCTGTCCGAACCCTTTGGCGCGCAGTTCGACTCGGCCGTCAAGAGCCCGCAGTGCGAGGCGTACACCGGCTTCCTGCTTGACGCGGCGGCCGACTACGGCCGGGGCCTGGCCGCGCTGCTGCCGTGCACGTGGGGCTACTCCCAGCTCGGCAAGGCGCTCGCGGCCGACCCGCCGGCCGACCCTCGGTACCGGCGCTGGGTGGACACCTACGCCGATCCCGGCTTCGCCGCGCTGGCGGACCGGTGCGCCGCGATGCTCGACGAGGCGGCCCCGGACGAGGCCGTCGCCGAGGAGGCCTTCATGACGGCGATGCGGCACGAGCTGGACTTCTGGGACGCCCGGTGACCCGATCCGAGGCGCTGCTCGCCGGGCAGGCCGCGGTGTGGCCGGCGCTGGCCGAGCACCCGTTCGTGCTGGCCACCGCCGACGGCACGCTGCCGGAGGCCGCCTTCGACCGGTGGCTGCTCGAGGACCACGCCTTCGTCGTGGAGTTCCGCCGATTCCTGGCCGGTGTGCTCACCCTCGCGCCGGACGAGGCCTCCCGCGACGTGCTGGCCGGCGGCATCGCCGCGCTGACCCCCGAGCTGACGCTGTTCCGGGAGGAACTGGCCCGGCGCGGCCTGGACCCGGCCGCGCACACCCCGAGCCTGGGGTGCGCGTCGTACACCGGGTTCATGCTGGCGAGCCTGCACGACGGCTACGAGGTGGCCTCGGCGGTGCTGTACGGGGTGGAGAAGGCGTACCTCGACGCGTGGACCACGGTGCGCGAGCGGGCCGCGGCGGCGGGCTCGCGGTACCGCGAGTTCATCGACAACTGGGCCGCGGAACCGTTCGCCGCGTACGTCGCCGACCTCGGCACGCTGCTCGGCGGCGACCACCCGACCGAGGCGCAGCGCGTCGCGTTCGGCCGCGTCGCCGCCTTCGAGGTGCAGTTCTGGGACGCACTGGTCTGAGCGAAGACCGGTGCGGCGACACGCGTACCGGTCCTGCTGCAACCGCGTCGAACATGTGCGAGAGGATGGGCGTCGTGTCCGAACCTGATCCCGATCTGCTGATCGACTTCGAAGACGTTCTGATCCGTCGCGGCGGCGTCACCCTGGTGGGGCCCGTCAGCTGGCAGGTGGAGCTGGACGAGCGCTGGGTCGTCCTCGGCCCCAACGGCGCCGGCAAGACCTCCCTGCTGCGGATCGCGGCCGCCGAGGTGCATCCCACCGCCGGTCGCGCCCACCTGCTCGGGGAGGTGCTCGGCAAGGTGGACGTGAGCGAGTTGCGCCCGCGGATCGGGCTGTCCTCGTCCGCGCTGGCGCACCGGGTGCCCGCCGACGAGACGGTGCTCGACCTGGTGGTCTCAGCGGGGTACGCGGTGCTCGGCCGCTGGCGTGAGCAGTACGAGGAGATGGACACCACCCGCGCGGTGGAGATGCTCGAGAGCCTCGGCGCCGAGCACCTCGCCGAGCGCACCTACGGCACCCTCTCCGAGGGCGAACGCAAGCGGGTGCTGATCGCGCGCGCCCTGATGACCGACCCGGAACTGCTGCTGCTCGACGAGCCGGCCGCGGGCCTGGACCTCGGCGGCCGTGAGGAACTCGTGGCCAGGCTGTCCGTGCTCGCCGCCGACCCGGACGCCCCCGCGACCGTGCTGATCACCCACCACGTCGAGGAGATCCCGCCCGGATTCACGCACGCGCTGTTGCTCAACGAGGGGCAGGTCGTCGCGCAGGGGCTGATCGACGACGTGATCACCGCGGAGAACCTGACGAGCGCGTTCAGCCAGTCGATCGTCCTGGAGAAGGTCGACGGCCGCTTCTTCGCGCGGCGCAGCAGGGTGCCCGGTCAGCACCGTCGCTGACCGCGGAGCGTAGGTTCCGGGAATGGCTGCAATCGACAATCTGCCCGAAGTCCCGCCGAAGGACGCCTCCACCGTGATCCTGGTGCGGGACTCCGCATCCGGGCCGGAGGTGTTCCTCCTGCGCCGTGTGGTCGGCATGGCCTTCGCCGGCGGCATGACCGTGTTCCCGGGCGGCGGCGTGGACCCGCAGGACGCCGACGCGGACGTCGCGTGGAGCGGGCCGCCGGTGTCCTGGTGGGCGGAGCGGTTCGGCGTGGACGAGGGCCGGGCGAAGGCCCTGGTCTGCGCCGCGGTCCGGGAGACCTTCGAGGAGTGCGGTGTGCTGCTCGCCGGTCCGACCGCGGACACCGTCGTCGCGGACACCTCTGGCTACGCGGACGCCCGCAGGCGGTTGGAGGCGCGTGAGCTCTCCTTCAGCGAGTTCCTGGCCCGTGAGAACCTGGTGCTGCGCGCGGATCTGCTTCGGCCCTGGTCGAATTGGATCACCCCGGTGGGGGAGACCCGCCGTTACGACACCCGTTTCTTCGTGGCCGCGGCGCCCGCGGGGCAGGTCGCGGACGGCGAGACCTCCGAGGCCGAGGAGGTGTCGTGGCAGACGCCGGCCGAGGCCATCGCGGACTGGTCGAAGGGCCACACCATGCTGCTGCCCCCGACCTGGTCGCAGCTCCGCTCGATCGCCGAGTTCGACACCGTGGCCGGGGTACTGGCCGCCGAGCCCGAGATCCCGGTGATCCTGCCGAAGCTGTACGAAGAGGACGGTGAACTGCGGGTTCGCTTCCCCAACCAGGAGCCCTACTACGCCGCCGGGGCGCACCCATGGGGCAAACGGTAGCCTTCGCGGCATGGCTGAGTTTGTGACTCTCGAGGTATCTGACGGCATCGGCACCATCCGGCTGGCCCGTCCACCGATGAACGCGTTGAACCGTCAGCTGCAGGAGGAGCTCCGGGCCGCGGCCCGCGAGGCCACCGTCAACTCGGAGGTCAAGGCCGTCATCGTCTACGGCGGCGAGAAGGTCTTCGCGGCGGGTGCCGACATCAAGGAGATGGCGGAGATGTCCTTCGCCGAGATGGCGCCGATCGCAGGCGAACTGCAGTCTGCGCTCGGCTCGATCGCGGAGATCCCCAAGCCCACCGTCGCGGCGATCACCGGCTACGCGCTCGGTGGCGGACTTGAGATCGTCCTCGGCGCGGACCGTCGTATCGCCGGCGACAACGCGAAGCTCGGCGTTCCGGAGGTGCTGCTCGGTGTGATCCCCGGCGGCGGTGGCACGCAGCGCCTGGCGCGCCTGATCGGCCCGAGCAAGGCCAAGGACATGGTGTTCACGGGCCGCTTCGTCGGCGCCGAGGAGGCCCTCGCGATCGGCCTGATCGACGAGATGGTCGCCCCCGACGAGGTGTACAACGCGGCCCGCGCCTGGGCGTCGAAGTTCGTCGGCGGTGCCAGCCGTGCACTGGCCGCCGCGAAGGCGTCCATCGACCAGGGTCTGGACACGGACCTGAACACGGGCCTGAAGATCGAGGCGCAGCAGTTCGCAGCCCTTTTCGCGACCCAGGACCGGACCATCGGCATGGCTTCCTTCGTGGAGAACGGCCCGGGCAAGGCGCAGTTCACGGGGGAGTAGTAGCGCATTCCGGCGCGAAAAACTAGAACTTGTTCATCTCTTACCAGCGAGTAGGATCGCCCCCATGACTGCAAGCCCCACTGACGACACATCCGTCGCCGCGACCGCCCCCGGAGACGTGGTGGACCCCGCGCCGCGTCCGCACGCCACCGCCGAAGAGGTCGAGGCGGCTCGTAAGGACACGAAGCTCGCCCAGGTGCTGTACCACGACTGGGAAGCGGAGACCTACGACGACAAGTGGTCGATCTCGTACGACGAGCGCTGCATCGACTACGCCAAGGGCCGGTTCGACGCCGTCGCCGGGGACCTGCCGCTGCCGTACGAGCGGGCGCTCGAACTGGGCTGCGGCACAGGCTTCTTCCTGCTCAACCTGATGCAGGGCGGGGTCGCCAAGACCGGCTCCGTCACCGACCTCTCGCCCGGCATGGTCAAGGTCGCGCTGCGCAACGCCGAGCACCTCGGCCTGGAGGTCGACGGTCGCGTCGCCGACGCCGAGCGGATCCCTTACGACGACAACACCTTCGACCTCGTCGTCGGACACGCCGTGCTGCACCACATCCCGGACGTCGAGCAGTCGCTGCGCGAGGTGCTGCGGGTGCTCAAGCCGGGCGGCCGTTTCGTCTTCGCCGGCGAGCCCTCCACGGTCGGCAACTTCTACGCCCGCTGGCTCGGCCGCGCCACCTGGGAGGCCACCACCACGGTCACCAAACTGCCGTTCCTGGCCGACTGGCGTCGTCCGCAGGAAGAGCTCGACGAGTCCTCCCGCGCCGCGGCGCTCGAGGCCGTCGTCGACATCCACACCTTCGACCCCACCGACCTCGAGAACATGGCGAAGTCGGCCGGCGGCACCGAGGTGCGGGCCATCACCGAGGAGTTCGCCGCGGCGCTGCTCGGCTGGCCGGTCCGGACCTTCGAGGCGGCGGTTCCGCCGGAGAAGCTCGGCTGGGGCTGGGCCAAGTTCGCGTTCGGTGGGTTCAAGACGCTGAGCTGGGTCGACGAGAAGGTGCTCAAGCACATCGTCCCGCGCAACTTCTTCTACAACGTGATGATCACCGGCGTGAAGCCGGAAGCGAAGTAGTAGGGGCGAAGATTCTCTGTGGGCTATGACTTCACCACGGAGGACGTCCGGTACCTGAGGTCATCCGACGGTGCCGCCGCCCTCGCGGAGGTCGATCGGCTCGAACTGTCCACGCGCACGCACCTGGCCGACATCGGCCGGGTGCGTACGCGTTTCGGTGACCGCTCCGGCGCGCTCGTGGAGACCGTGCTGCTGCGCCGGCGGGCGGTGGGCAAACTCGACGAGCCCKCGCACTGGTTGCTGACCGACGACGCCCTGCAGCAGGCGACCCCGACGGTGGTCGCCCGCCGTCGGGCCCGCCGCGTCGCGGGCCGGGCGGTGCACGACGTGACCTGTTCGGTCGGCGCCGAGTTGTCGGCGCTGGTGGGTGTCGCGAGCGACGTCCTCGGCAGCGACCTCGATCCGGTGCGCCTGGCGATGGCCGCGCGCAACGTGCCCGCCGCGACCGTGCTGCGGGCCGACGCCCTGGTCCCGGTCAGCCGTGACACCGTCGTGCTGGCGGACCCGGCGCGGCGGGCGGGCGGCAAGCGGCGGCACGACCCGTCCGCGCTGCAACCGCCGCTGCCGGACCTGCTCGAGGCCTACCGCGGTCGCGACCTGTCGGTCAAGTGCGCGCCCGGCCTCGACTACGACGCCCTGGACTGGGACGGCGAGGTGGAGGTCGTCTCGCTCGCCGGCGGGGTGCGCGAGGCCTGCCTGTGGTCGCCGGGCCTGGCGGAACCGGGGGTGCGACGCCGGGCCACCGTGCTGGCCGCCGACGGCACGGGCTGGGAGATCACCGACGCCGAACCGGACGACATTCCGGAGCGTGAGCCCGGGGAGTGGATCGTGGACCCGGACGGCGCGGTGGTGCGGGCCGGCCTGGTGCGGCACTACGGCGCCCGGCACGGGCTGTGGCAGCTCGACCCGCGGATCGCCTACCTGACCGGGGACGCGGTGCCCGCCGGCATGCGCGGCTTCCGGATCATCGAACAGCTCAAGTACACGGAGAAGGCGCTGCGTCAGGAGCTGGCCCGGCTCGACTGCGGCGTGGTGGAGATCCTGGTGCGCGGTGTCGACGTGGACCCGGCGGTGTTGCGGCCCCGGCTCAAGCCGCGTGGCTCCGCGTCGCTGTCGGTGGTGCTGACCCGGATCGGCCGCACGCCGGTCGCCTTCGTCTGTGCGGCGGGCGCCCGCGACTGAGCGCCGCCCGGTCCCGCGCCGAGTGTGCACCCACCGGTGCGTCGCCCGCGAGCGCCCGTCGGCAGGTCACACTCGGCGGGGCGTCAGCGTAGGACGAACAGTTCGCCGATCACGGTGGTGGTGAGCACCTCGCCGTCGGGCCCGATCGCGGTGCCCGTCGTGGGACCGCTGCCGCCGGGCAGGGTGTCCTGGTCGAGCGTCTCGCCGGTCCCGGTGTCGAAGGTCAGCAGCGCCGTGGGGGCCGACGCGTCGGGACCCTCCCGCACCTCGGTGTAGCCGACGGCGCCGCCGGCCTGCGCGGACGCGCCGACCGGGGCGACGTCCTCACGTTCCCACACCACCTCCGCGTGGTCGCCCTCGTCCCGCAGCGCCAACAGGTGCCCGCCCTCGCCGGGAGCCGGGATGATCAGCCCGCCCGCCGACACCGACGGGGTGCCCGCGGCGGGGTAGCCGAGCGCGTGGTTCCAGCGGACCTGCCCGGTGGCGGCGTCGAGCGCCCAGAGCGTGCCCTGGTTGTCCCCGGCGTAGACCGTCGTGCCGTCGGCGGAGAGGCTGGGGCTCGACGAGGTGCCGCCGTCGAGGACGTCCGCGGACCACAGTCCGGTGAGGGCGCCGTCGGCGTACCGCATCGCGACCACGGAGGCCCGGTCGTGGTCGGGCAGGCGCAGCGTGAGGTAGAAGTTGCCGCTGGCGAGGTCGATCGCGGGACCGGCCGGCACCGGGCACTCGGGGGCGCCGAAGGCGCACTGGTCCAGACCGAGGTCGGCCGGCGGCAGCGGCAGGTTCTGCCCCTCGGCCGCGGTCGGTGCCGGGATCAGCTGGTGCGAGGGGACCACCTCGCGGCCGTTCTGCGGGTTCAGCACGGTCACCACGCCGAACTGGGTGACGAACAGGAGGTTGCCGTCGCCGGTGAACTGAGCCGACAGCGGGGTCCCGCTGACGATCGTGCGCCAGCGCAGCTGGCCGTTCTCGGTGAACGAGTTCATCGCGCCGTCCTCGCCGACGTACACGTTGGTGGCGGCGTCGACGACCGGGGTGGACGCGGCGACGGCGGGCGCGAGTCGGTTGCACCAGCGCTTGCGGCCGCTGTCCATCTCGAACGAGTAGAGGTTGCACCCGTTCTCGGCGTGGGTGGTGACGAAGATCTGCCCGCTCGCGGCGACGGTGGGGCCGCTGGTGGTCGGCGAGAGGAGCGGCCGCGACCAGGTGAACGAGGGGGACTGGGGGCCGGTCACCGTCGAGGTGTTGCTGTTGCGGGCGTCGGCGTGCGCACCGGGCCAACCGCCTGCGCCGAAGATGTCCTGGACCTGTGGCTCGCCTCCGCACGCGGAGAGGGTCAGCGCCGCGACCGCCGTCAGGGAGACCGTCGTCGAACGTAGGACACGCCGCATTTCTTCACTCCTCGTGTGGATTTCGCTCGTTGCAGACTATCGGTCCCGCCGCTGCGGAGGAGACACCCGCCCCCCGAATTCGTAGACATTTCAATCAATTCGGTACCCCGGAATTTCGAATTGTCACGGGCCCAAAGTTTCTCTCGACCCTGTAATTGATTCGTGATTAAATTACTGGAAGCTTCGAGTTCCTGGTTCGTGTTCGTAGTTAGCCAGTCAAACTTTCGATTCCGATCGAATTTGTGTTCAATGGCTGAATGGGACGGGGTCGGATGAGCATCGCGGACAGACCAATGCAATCGCTGCCTGCTGTCGAGACCGACGTCGACCACCTGCTCGGCTGTCGTGGTGCCGGCGTCGTCGTCGTCATCGCCCTCATCTTCGGGGTGGCCCTGCTCGTCGGCGCGATGACGGCCTCGCTCGGGGCCGGAATCCTCGTCGGGCTCGCCGGCGCCGGCGCCTCGGTGGTGCTGTGCCGGGCCTGTCGCTTCGGTGACGGCGAGATTCGGTGACGCCCGGAAGGTGAACCCGGTGGGGTGACCCGGGTAGTGGCGGAGCTCACCACGGCTAGCCGTAGGCTGTCGATCCATGACCAGCATGTGGGGCGCACCGTTGCGCACGAGGTGGCGAGGATCCAGGCGGACCGACAGCGACCAGGCACAGTTCCTGACCCGTGACTCGCTGCGCTGGGTGCTCGCGAACAAGGCATACACACCCTGGTACCTGGTTCGTTACTACCGCCTGGCCAAGTTCAAGCTGGCCAATCCGCACGTGGTGCTGCGGGGCATGGTGTTCCTCGGCAAGAACGTGGAGATCCACTCGACGCCCGGGCTCTCCCGCCTCGAGATCGGCAAGTGGGTGCACATCGGCGACGGCAACGCGATCCGCTGCCACGAGGGTTCGCTGCGGATCGGCGACAAGGTCGTCTTCGGCAAGGACAACGTCGTCAACACCTACCTCGACATCGAGATCGGGGCCTCCACCCTGGTCGCCGACTGGTGCTACATCTGCGACTTCGACCACCGGATGGACGACGTCAACGTGCCGATCAAGGACCAGGGCATCGTCAAGGGCCCGGTCAGGATCGGCCCCGACACCTGGGTCGCCGCCAAGGTCACCGTGCTGCGCAACACCGCGATCGGCCGGGGCTGCGTGCTCGGCGCCCACGCGGTCGTCAAGGGTGAGGTGCCGGACTACAGCATCGCCGTCGGCGCCCCGTCCAAGGTCGTGAAGAACCGCAAGGAGGCGTGGGAGGCCGGCGCCGCCGACCGCGCGAAGTACGTCGCGGCCCTCGAGGACATCGCCCGCAAGAAGGCGGCCGCCGAGACCCGCGCGGCCGAGCTCGACGCCGCCGGCACATCGGCCAACGGTTCGGCCGGGGCGTAGACACCGCGCACCCGACCGAACCGCACCAGGACACCCCCGGCGCCCGCTACCGATCCGGTAGCGGGCGCTGTGGGATGTCGGGGCGGGCGAGCGGGTGCCGCACCCGGCGCTTGGCGCTGAGGTACACCTGCGCGGTGTCCTGAGCCACCTGCTGCCAGTCGAAGTCGGAGGTGAGCCGGTCCCGGGCCGCCTTGGCGCGGGTCTGCGCCGCGGCCGGATCGTCGAGCACCTCCCGGACCGCGGACGTCAGGCCCTCCACGTCGGCGGGCTGGAACGACATCCCGGTGACGCCGTCCACCACGGCCTCGCCCAGACCGCCGGCCCGCGAGGCCACCAGTGGGGCGCCGGCCGCGGCCGCCTCGAGCGCGATGATGCCGAACGGCTCGTAGCGGCTCGGCAGCACGATCGCGTCGGTGCCGTGCAGCCAGCCGAGCAGTTCGGTGTGGTCGAGGCTGCCGAGGAAGGTGACCGACCGGACCACTCGGTGCTGGCGGGCCAGGTCCTGCAGCCATCCGTACTGGGTGCCCTCGCCGGCGATGGCCAGCGTGGTGCCGGGATGGCTGCGCCGGATCCGGGGGAGCGCGGCGATGATGTCCTGCACGCCCTTCTCGTACTCGAGCCGGCCGACGTAGAGCAGCCGCGGCGGGCCCGAACGCGGCGCGCGATCACGGTAGTTCCAGGTGGTCACGTCGATTCCGTTGCGGATCACCGTGATCGGCGCCAACTGCGGGCCGTAGAGCTCGGTGACCTCGTCCTCCATCGACGCCGAGCAGGTGATGATCGCGTCGGACTCGTTGGCCAGCCACCACTCGACGGAGTGCACCTGCCGGTTGATGGTGCCGGAGATCCAGCCGCTGTGCCGGCCGGCCTCGGTGGCGTGCAGCGTCGAGACGAGCGGCACGTCGAAGAACTCGGCCAGCGCGATGGCCGGGTGCGCGACCAGCCAGTCGTGCGCGTGCACGACGTCGGGGTACCAGCCCTCGCCGAGTCCCGGCTTGGCCAGCCCGACGCCGGCCCGCACCATCGCGTGCCCCATCGCCAGGGTCCAGGCCAGCATGTCCTCGCCGAACACGAAGTGCGGCGGGTCCTCGGCCACCGCGACCACCAGCACGCCCTCGGAGATGTGCGTGATGGTCGGGTGGGTGGCGGCGTCCGTCCCGGTGGGCCGGCGCGAGAGCACCACCACCTCGTGGCCAGCCTGGACCATCTCGGTGGCCAGGTGGTGAACGTGCCGGCCGAGACCGCCGACCACCACCGGTGGGTATTCCCACGACACCATCAGAACCTTCATGCCTGGCCTCCGGTCCATTCGTCGGGCAGCCGCCGTGCATCGAGCCCGGGGAACAACCCGTCGGCGCCGTTCCAGCCGTCGGCCAGTCGCTGCGCCCGCTCCCGGTGTCCCGACGCGACCGCCTCGGCGATCTCGCGGGTGGCGTGCGCGTGCTTGTGGGCGCGCTCGCGTGCGTAGCCGGCCGCGGAGTCCTTGCTCACCATGAACGCCCAGTCGCTCTGCACGGTCATGATCGCCTCGCGCAGGATCTGGTCGTTGACGCGGTCGCGCAGTTCGGGACGTCCCGGGGCGCGCCCGCCGGCCCTGGCCTTGTCCACGGTGTCGAGGGCGGTCTGGACCACCTCGTCGTTGAGCCGCACCAGGTCCTGGACCTGGTCGCCGGCCCACACCCGCCAGTCCTTGCCGCTGCCCCAGGAGGAGTCGGCCAGGTCCACCGGCTCCCCGACGTACCCCTTCTCGCGCGCCTGACGCAGGGTGCCGACGTCGACGCCGGCCTCCGGCAGGGCGCGCAACACCTTCTCCAGCCACTGCGGACCCTCGAACCACCAGTGCCCGAACAGTTCGGTGTCGAACGCGGCCACCACCAGGGACGGTCGCCCGGTGCGGTCGTTCTCCTCGCGGATCCGGGCCTTGACGGTCGCGACGAAGTCCTCGACGTGCTGGTCGATCGCGGCGGCCGCGAGCTCCGGGTCGTACGGGGCCTTGTCCTTGGAGTCGACGGTCCGCCCGGTGACGCGGGACGGCTTGAGCCCGGTGTCGTGGTCGTAGGTGTGGAAGTCGCGGTAGGCGCCGTGCCCGGGGTAGCCGGACTTCGGCGACCACACCCGGTAGCTGACCTGCAGGTCCCGGCCGAACGCGACGACGTCCGAGTCGCGGACCGGCCGGCCCAGCGAGGTGTCGCCGCGCAGCGCCGGCCCGTCCACCATGAAGTGCCGGACGCCGGCGTCGGCGTACTCGAGTTCCATGCCGGGGGTGTACCCGCACTCCGGTGCCCAGATGCCGGACGGCTTTGTGCCCCAGCGCATCTGCGCGTCGGCCAGGCCCTCGCCGAGCTGGAAGCGGCGCAGGCGGGGGTGCAGCAGCGGCTGGAACGGGTGCGCGAGCGGGCCGCCGAGCAGCTCGATGGCGTCCGCGTCGACGAGTTCGCGCAGCACCGGCGACCCGCCGTGTGCCCAGCGCTCCTCGAAGTCGGTGAGCGCCGCGGCCGAGAGTCGGTGTTCGCGGGCGCCGAGGTCGCGGCGCGGCTGGTCGTCCATGCCGGCCGCCTCGTGGGCGCGCAGCTGCCAGTTGCCCAGCCAGTGGTGCATGCCGGCGAGGCAGTGCGGGTCGTCGAGCTGCGCGGCGAGCACCGGGGTGATTCCGAGCGTGAGCAGGTCGGTGCGCCCCTCCGCGGCGAGGGTGCGCAGCACGCGGGTCACCGGCAGGTAGGTCGCCGCCCACGACTGGTAGAGCCATTCCTCGCCCACGGGCCACCGCCCGTGGTTGGCGAGCCAGGGCAGGTGGGAGTGCAGGACCAGGCAGAACATCCCCCGGTCCGTGCCCGCACCGGACGCGTTGGTCACCGGTCCACCGCGGGCTTGCGGGCGAGTGCGACCAGGTCGAGGCTGGCGTCGATGTCGGCCTCGACCAGCGCGAAGTCGTCGACGGTGATGGCCTCGACGTCGGCGACGAGGTCCTGCGGCCACGGTTCGCCGGCGAGCGCGCGGTCGATCTGGGCGTCGATGAAGGACCCGCCGTGCTTGGCGTCGAGCTCGCGCAGCCGCGGCCCGTGGTGCACGCCGGTCATCAGCTCCACCTCGAAGCCGGCCTCCACTAGCAGTTCGGTGAGCTCGGCGGCGTTGAGCTCACGGGTGTGGAACGGGTTGAGCGGGGTGTCGCGGCCGGGGGAGAAGGTGATCCGGTTCGGCGTGCTGACCATCAGCTCGCCGCCGGGCTCGAGCACCCGGAAGCACTCCGCCAGGAACTGTGCCTGGTCCCAGAGGTGCTCGATCACCTGGAAGTTGACCACTGTGCCCACGCTCGCGTCCGGCAGCGGCAGGTCCGCGAGATTGCCCTGGCGCATGTCGATGCGGGGGTACCGGGCGCGCACGTGCTCGACCGCGGACTGGTCGTAGTCGAGTCCGATCACCTTCTCGGCGACATCGGCAATCATGTTGGCGCCGTAGCCTTCTCCCGAACCGGCCTCGAGCACGACGCGGCCGGCGCAGCGCGCGAGCAGCTGCTGGTAGACCACCTCGTGGCGTCGGAACCAGTAGTTCTCCTCCGGCACGCCCGGGACGGTGCGCTCGCCGGTCAGGGGGAGGGTCGCTTCGCCGGGAGGCAGGGTCGCTCCGCCGGCCTCGGCCGTGGTGCCGGGGTCGGTGGCTTGGGCGCCGCTCGCAGCGGGGGCCGTCACAGATGAGTCGCTCACCGCAGCGAGGTTAGTGCCCTCGGTGCCATAAGCGGGCGGGTGGTCCACATCACAGGTGCTCATGATCCCCCCGCGGTTATGGTGAACGGACATTCCCGCTCAAGTTACCCACCGGTAACTTAGCATGAGGTAATCTCTCGCACAGCCCATCGCGCGAGAGATGGTGGTTACTCAAGAGCTCGGCCGACCGCGGCAAAGTTCGCGAAACAGGCAGACACACACAGGAGGTCGACGTAGACCCATGACGAACATCGTCGTTTTGATCAAGCAGGTCCCCGATACCTGGTCCGAGCGCAAGCTCACCGATGGCGACTTCACGCTGGACCGTGAGGCCGCGGACGCCGTGCTCGACGAGATCAACGAGCGCGCCGTCGAGGAGGCACTGCTCATCAAGGAGGCACAGGGCGGCGAGGTGACCGTGCTGTCCGCCGGTCCCGACCGCGCCACCGACGCCATCCGCAAGGCGCTGTCCATGGGTGCCGACAAGGCCGTCCACATCAACGACCCGGCGCTGCACGGCTCCGACGCGATCCAGACCGGCTGGACCCTGGCCGCCGCGCTGGGCCAGATCGGCTTCGAGAACGAGGAGCCGGCGGACCTGATCATCGCGGGCAACGAGGCCACCGACGGCCGCGTCGGCGCGGTTCCGGCCATCATCGCCGAGTACCTGGGCATCCCGCAGCTCACCCAGCTGCGCAAGCTGACCGTCGCCGACGGCATCGTCACCGGTGAGCGCGAGACCGACGAGGGCATCTTCGGCCTCGAGGCCACGCTGCCGGCCATCGTCTCGGTCACCGAGAAGATCAACGAGCCGCGCTTCCCGTCCTTCAAGGGCATCATGGCCGCGAAGAAGAAGACCGTTGACGTCCTCACGCTGGCCGACCTCGGCGTCGACCCGGAGACCGTGGGCGTCGCGAACGCGGGCACCACCGTCACCGCGTCCACCCCGAAGCCCCCGCGTACCGCTGGCGAGCGCGTCACCGACGAGGGCGACGGCGGCTCCAAGATCGCCGCCTACCTCGTCGGCCAGAAGATCATCTGATCGCGCCCCTGAACCAGCAGAACCACACGTAGGAGAAGTAAGCCATGGCAGAAGTACTCGTGCTCGTCGAGCACGCAGAGGGTGCGCTCAAGAAGGTCAGCACCGAGCTCATCACCGCCGCCCGCGCACTGGGTGAGCCGGCCGCCGTCGTGACCGGTCCCGCCGGCACCGCGGCCCCGCTCGCCGAGGCGCTCGCCGCGGCCGGCGCGGCCAAGATCTACGTCGCCGAGTCCGACGACATCGACGGCTACCTGATCACCCCCAAGGTGGACGTGCTCGCGTCGCTCGTCGAGTCGGTCGGCCCCGCCGCCGTCATCACGGCCGCCACCACCGAGGGCAAGGAGGTGTCCGGTCGCCTGGCCGCGCGCATCGGCTCCGGTCTGCTCACCGACGTCATCGACGTCAAGGCGGACGGCAGCGCCGTGCACTCCATCTTCGGTGGCGCGTTCACCGTCGAGGCCAAGGCCAACGGCGAGGTCCCGGTCATCTCGGTCCGCCCGGGTGCCATCGAGGCCCAGCCGCAGGCCGCCGCAGGCGAGCAGGTCGCCGTCGAGGTGCCCGCGCAGGACGAGAGCGCCGTCAAGGTCACCTCGCGCAACCCGATCGTCGGTGGCGACCGCCCCGAGCTCACCGAGGCGTCGGTCGTCGTCTCCGGTGGCCGTGGCGTCGGCAGCGCCGACAAGTTCTCGGTCGTCGAGGAGCTCGCCGACTCGCTCGGTGCCGCCGTCGGCGCCTCGCGTGCCGCGGTGGACTCGGGCTACTACCCGGGCCAGTTCCAGGTCGGTCAGACCGGTAAGACGGTCTCCCCGCAGCTGTACATCGCGCTGGGCATCTCCGGCGCCATCCAGCACCGGGCCGGCATGCAGACCTCGAAGACCATCGTCGCGGTCAACAAGGACGAAGAGGCCCCGATCTTCGAGATCGCGGACTACGGCGTCGTGGGCGACCTGTTCAACGTCGCACCGCAGCTGACCGAGGCGGTCAAGGCTCACAAGGGCTGATCACCTCGCACCGCTCGGCGGCCCCGCTCCCATCCCAGGGAGCGGGGCCGCCGTCGTTGCGCGGGCGGACAGTTCACCCGGTCGCCGCCGACCTGACACCACGCCGATGCCGGGATGCCGCCGCGGCTCGTTAGACCTGGCGGCATGACGACTACGCAGGTCCTCACCCCTCCCAGCGTCACCACGCCGACCACTCCCCGGTACCGCCTGCTGTTGTCCTCGGACCGGGAGCACCGGGTGGCGGCCCAGCGCCTCAGGTACGACGTGTTCGCGGCCGAGCCCGGTTTCGAGGCGGCCGTCCACGGCATCGCGGACGGCCTCGACGCCGACCGCTTCGACGAGCACTGCGACCACCTGCTGGTGCTGGACGAGGTCGCCGACGAGGTGGTCGGCTGCTACCGGATGCTCACCCCGGACGCGGCGGTCGCCGCGGGCGGGCTGTACACCGAGACCGAGTTCGACCTCGCCGCGCTCGATGCGCTGCGGCCGGGGCTGGTCGAGATGGGGCGGGCGTGCGTGCGCCCCGACCACCGCACCGGTTCCGTGCTGGGGCTGATGTGGGCGGGCATCCTCAACTACCTCGAGCTCACCGGCTACCGGTGGGCGATGGGCTGCGTGTCGGTGCCGATGCGGCAGCGGCCCACCGACCTGCCCGGCGTCGACGTGCGCGGCGTGCGGGACCGGGTGCTCGCCGAGCACGCCAGCCCCCCGGACCTGCGGGTGCGTCCGCTGCGCCCGGTGCCGGGACTGGACGCGCTGGACCCGCCCGGCCGGGTGACGCTGCCGCCGCTGCTGCGGGGGTACCTGCGCCTCGGGGCGTCGATCTGCGGGGAACCCGCCCACGACCCCGACTTCGGCGTCGCCGACTTCGTGGCCCTGCTCGGCATGGACGAGGCCGACGAGCGGTACCTGAGCCGGCTGCGGGCGGTCGCGTCCGTCGTCCCCCTGGTGACCCGGTGAGTCACCCCTGGCTGCCGACCAGCCCGTGCGGCGACGGCTGCCTGCCCGGCCGGGTGCGCCGCGCCGGCCCGGCACGGGTGGTGGCGCGGTGCACGCTGCTCACGGCGCTGGCGCTCGCGTTGCCGGTGCTGCTGGTGGCCGGCGGGGTGCTGCCCCGGACGCCGCGGCAGCGGCTGCAGTGCGGCTTCGCGCGGGCCGTGTTGCGCGGACTCGGCCTGCGGCTGCAGGTGCGCGACGACCGGACCGCCCCGGCGGTCGAGGCGGGCCGGGGGACGCTGGTGGTGGCCGGGCACGTCTCGTGGACCGACGTGCTGGTGCTCACCGCGCTGGGGCCGGCGGACTTCGTGGCCCGGGCCGACCTGCTGCAGTGGCCGCTGCTGGGCCGGCTGGCCGGCCGGATGCGGGTCATCCCGATCGAGCGGGAGCGGCTGGGGGAACTGCGCGGCGCCGTCGACGAGGCGGCGGAACGGCTGCGGACCGGCGGACGGGTGGTGGCCTTTCCCGAGGCGACCACCTGGTGCGGCCGGGCGTACGGCGGCCTCCGGCCCGCGATGTTCCAGTCGGCGATCGACGCGGACGCCCTGGTGCAGCCGGTCGGGATCAGGTACTGCGGCGGCGACGGCGAGCTGGACACCACGGTCTGCTTCGTCGGGGAGCAGACGCTGGTGGCGTCGCTGCGCCGGATCCTCGGTACCCGCCGGGTGCTCGTGCGGGTGCGGTTGGCGCCGACCCAGGAACCGGGGGAGTGCCGCCGTGACCTGGCCGCGCGCTGCGACCGCGAGGTACGGACGTTCGCCGACGCCGACACAGCCGCGGGGATCCTGCTCGAGCGGGGCCTGGCGGGGCGTCAGTCCGTCGCGGCGTGAGCGTCGCGCTGCGCCGGACCTGCCGCTGACATCGGTGGCCCGGAGCACGGGCTATCCTGGTCGAATCATGATTTCGCCCGTGCCCAGCCAGTCCGCCGAGGAATTTCCCGTACCCCCGGTCTACCTCGATCACGCCGCGACCACCCCGATGCTGCCGGAGTCGGCGTCCGCCATGACGGCGGTGCTCGCGACCGTGGGCAACGCCTCCTCGCTGCACGGCTCGGGTCGCGCCGCGCGTCGGCGCGTCGAGGAGTCCCGCGAGTCGATCGCCGCCGACCTCGGGGCCCGGCCGTCCGAGGTGCTGTTCACCTCGGGCGGGACCGAGAGCGACAACCTCGCCGTCAAGGGCATCTTCTGGGCCCGCCGGGACGCCGACCCGCGCCGCCGCCGCATCGTCACGAGCACCGTCGAGCACCACGCGGTGCTCGACGCGGTGCAGTGGCTGGTCGAGCACGAGGGCGCCGAGGTGAGCTGGATGCCGGTCGACGAGCAGTGCCGGGTGGACCCGCAGTGGCTGCGTGCCGAGCTGGCCGCACACGGCGACGAGACCGCACTGGTCACCGTGATGTGGGCCAACAACGAGGTCGGATCGGTCCTGCCGATCGTCGAACTGGCTTCCATCGCAAGCGAATTCGGTGTCCCCATGCACAGCGACGCGGTCCAGTTCGCGGCGCAGGCGCCGGTGGACTTCGCGGCGAGCGGGCTGTCCGCACTGAGCATCGCGGCGCACAAGTTCGGTGGACCCCACGGCGCCGGGGCGTTGCTGCTCGGCCGTCAGGTGCCGTGTGTGCCGCTGCTGCACGGCGGCGGCCACGAACGTGACCTGCGGGCCGGCACCCTGGACACGGCGGGGGCGGTCGCGATGGCGGCCGCGCTGCGAAAGACGGTCTCCGACTTCGGCATCCGTCGGGCCGAACTGACCCGGCTGCGGGACCGGCTGATCGCCGAGGTCCGTCGGGTGATTCCCGACGCGGTGCTCAACGGCGCGGACCCGGGCGAGCGCCTGCCCGGCAACGCGCACTTCACCTTCCCCGGCTGCGAGGGCGACTCGCTGCTGATGCTGCTCGACGCGGCCGGCATCGAGTGCTCGACCGGTTCGGCATGCACCGCCGGGGTGGCCAGCGCCAGTCACGTGCTGGTCGCGATGGGGGTGGACCCCCGGGTGGCCCGCGGATCGTTGCGGTTCTCGCTCGGCCACACGTCGACCGATGCGGACGTGGACGCGCTGGTCGCGGCCCTGCCGCAGGTGGTACAGCGGGCGCGGGCCGCGGGCCTGGCAAGCGTCGGAGCAAGGGGAGGATCGCGCTGATGCGGGTACTGGCGGCAATGAGTGGCGGAGTGGACTCCGCGGTGGCGGCGGCACGCGCCGTGGACGCCGGACACGAGGTGGTCGGCGTGCACCTGGCGCTGTCCACGGCGCCCGGCACGCTGCGCACCGGGTCCCGGGGCTGCTGCTCCAAGGAGGACGCGGGTGACGCGCGGCGGGCCGCGGACGTCCTCGGGATCCCCTTCTACGTCTGGGATTTCGCGGACCGGTTCAAGGAAGACGTGATCGAGGACTTCATCGAGTCCTACGCCGCGGGCGAGACCCCCAACCCGTGCCTGCGGTGCAACGAGAAGATCAAGTTCGCGGCCCTGGCGGACCGGGCGATCGCGCTCGGCTTCGACGCCGTCGCGACCGGGCACTACGCCCGGCTCTCCGACGGGGTGCTGCGGCGCGCCGTCGACGCCGACAAGGACCAGTCCTACGTGCTCGGAGTGCTCACCGCGGAGCAGCTGTCCCGGGCGATGTTCCCGATCGGGGACACCCCGAAGCCGCAGATCCGGGCGGAGGCCGCCGAGCGCGGGCTCGCGGTGGCGGACAAGCCGGACAGCCACGACATCTGCTTCATCCCGTCGGGCGACACCCGTGCCTTCCTGGGCGCCAAGATCGGCATCCGGCCCGGCAAGGTGGTCGACGCCGACTCGGGCGAGGAACTCGCCGACCACGACGGCGTGCACGGCTTCACCATCGGGCAGCGCAAGGGCCTCGGCGTCGACGGCCCGGCCGTCGACGGCAAGCCCCGATACGTGACCGCGATCGAACCGGAGACCGGCACCGTGAAGGTCGGGTCCGCGGAACGGCTGCAGGTGTGGACCATCGCCGCCGACCGCGCCATCTGGACGTCCGGCGTCGCGCCGACCGGTCCCCTCGAGTGCACGGTGCAGGTCCGGGCGCACGGCGGCCTGGCGGAGGCCGTGGCCGAGGCGGTCGACGGCGGGATCGAGGTACGCCTGCGTGCGCCGCTCACCGGCGTGGCCCGCGGCCAGGCCGTGGTGCTCTACCGCACCGACCCCGCCGGTGACGAGGTACTCGGCAGCGGCACCATCGCCGGCACCGGGTCCGAACCGGTCACCAGGTGAGCACACCCGCCATCCCCGTCGGCATCGCGACGGGCGTCGGGTCCTGGCCGGGCGAGGATCCCCGCGAGGCCGCGGCCGTGTCGGTGGGCGAGCTGTCGGGGCTGCCGCACCTGGTGGAACTGCCGGCCCGCGGGCTCGGCGCCGACATGATCGGCCGCGCCGCCGCGGTGCTGGTGGACCTGCCGCTGGACACCTCCACCACCGGCTACCGCGTCGCGCAGCGCCCCGGCAAGGTGACCCGACGTGCCCGCGACCTGCTCTCCCGGGACCTCGACGCGATGGAGGAGGCCTGGGAGGTCGTCGGCCTGCGCGGCACCGACCAGCCGGTGAAGGTGCAGGTGGTGGGGCCGCTGACGTTGGCCTCGCAGCTCGAACTGTTCGGCGGGCACCGCGCCCTGACCGACTCGGGCGCGGTCCGCGACCTCGCCGAGTCCCTGTCCGAGGGGCTGGTCGAGCACGTCGCCGAGGTCACCCGCAGGCTCGGCTCGCCGGTGGTGGTCCAAGTCGACGAGCCCGGGCTCCCCGCGGTGCTGGCCGGCACGCTGCCCGGGGTGTCGATCCTGCAGGCACCCCGCGCGATGCCCGAGCCGGAGGCGCTCGAGGTGCTGCACTCGTTGATCGCCCGGCTCGACCGGCCGGTGCTCGTGCACTGCTGCGCCGCCGGCGCGCCGCTGGCGTTGCTGCGCCGCAGCGGGGCCGCGATGATCGGCCTGGACCTCGGCGAACTGAAGACCGCCGACCTCGACGGTGTCGGGGAGATCCTGGAGGCCGGGCTGTCGCTGGCGCTCGGCCTGGTGCCGACCACGCAGCCGGACCGGCCACCCACGTGGCGTGAGCTGGCCGAGCCCGCGGTGCGGCTGGTGGACCGTCTCGGCTTCCCGCGAACGGTGCTGGCCACCCAGGTGCTGGTCACCCCGGGCTGCGGGCTGGCGGGCGCGAGCGAGGACTGGGCCCGGGCCGCGCTGCGCGGCGCCGCCGAGGTGGCGCGGGCGTTCGCGGACGGCGCCGAGTTCGAGTAGCACTCCGCCGGGCACGTCGGGTTCGACCGTCCCGGGGCGGTCGCCGGGGGACAATGACGCGGTGAGCACAGCCGTCGTCGTCGGTGCCGGACCCAACGGGCTGGCCGCCGCGGTCCACCTCGCGCGCAGTGGCGTCGAGGTCCGGGTGATCGAGGCGGCCGATCAGATCGGCGGCGGAACCCGCTCGGGTGAGGCGACGCTGCCGGGCCTGATCCACGACTACGCCTCCGCGTTCCACCCGATGGGCATCGGCTCGCCGTACCTGGCCACCCTCGACCTCGAGCGGCACGGACTGACCTGGCGCTGGGCCGAGATCGACTGCGCGCACCCGCTCGACGACGGCAGTGCGGGCGCCCTGCACCGGTCGCTCGTGGCCACCGCAGCCGGGCTGGGGGAGGACGGTCCGCGCTGGCAGCGGATGTTCGGTGACCTGTCCCGCGGGTTCGACGCCCTGGCCACCGACCTGATGCGGCCGGTGCTGGGCATCCCCGGGCATCCGCTCCGGCTGGCGGCCTTCGGTCCACGGGCGCTGCTGCCCGCGACGGTGACCGCGCGGTGGTGGCGCACCGAGAGGGCGCGGGCGCTCTTCGGCGGGGTGGCCGCCCACGCGTTCGGTCGGCTCGACCGCCCGGCGACCTCTGCGGTGGGGCTGATGATCACCGCGGCCGGCCACCGCCACGGGTGGCCGGTGGCGGAGGGCGGGTCGCGATCGATCACCGACGCGTTGGCGGCGATGCTGGTCGAGCACGGCGGCGCGATCGACACCGGCGTCGCGATCCACCGGGCCGGGGACCTTCCGTCCGCAGACGTGGTGCTCCTCGACCTCGCGCCCCGGGCTGCGCTGGACATCCTCGGCGACCGGGTTCCGCCCCGAATTGCCCGCGCCTACCGGCGTTTCCGGCATGCGCCCGGCGCGTTCAAGGTGGACTACGCGATCGAGGGCCCGGTGCCGTGGACCAATGCGGACTGCGGCCGCGCCGGAACGGTCCACCTCGGCGGGTCGTTCGCCGAGGTCGCCGCCGCCGAGCGCGCGGTGGCCGCGGGCGCGATGCCCGGGCGTCCGTTCGTGTTGGTGGGCCAGCAGTACCTCGCCGATCCCACCCGCTCGCGGGGAAACCTGCACCCGCTGTACGCGTACGCCCATGTGCCGCACGGGTACCCGGGGGACGCCACCGAGGCGGTCACCGCCCAGATCGAACGCTTCGCACCGGGTTTCAGGGACCGGATCGTCGCGGTGGTCGGCACCGGACCCGCCGGCCTGGCCGCGGCCGATCCGAACCACGTCGGCGGCGACATCGTCGGCGGCGCGAACAGCGGGTTGCAGGTGGCGCTGCGACCACGGATTGCGCTGGACCCGTACAGCATCGGCGTGCCCGGCATGTTCCTGTGCTCGGCCTCGACGCCGCCGGGTGCGGGTGCGCACGGCATGTGCGGCTACAACGCCGCCGAGTCGGCGCTGCGTTACCTGCGCAAGCAGGGGCTCGCGGCGGGCTGAGTCGTCGCACCGGTCGTGTCGGTGCGCTGGGATAACCTTCTCGGGTGGATGAGAACGAGGCCGGAACGTCGACGACCCCGGCGGCGACCGCCGACGAACGCGAAGACTGGCAGCGACTGGCGGAGGAGGTGCGCGAGCACCAGTTCCGCTACTACGTGCGCGACTCGCCCGTCATCACCGACGGTGCGTTCGACGAGCTGCTCGGCCGGCTGCAGGCGCTCGAGGAGCGGCACCCGGACCTGCGCACACCGGACTCGCCGACGCAGCTGGTGGGCGGCGGCTTCTCGACCGACTTCACCTCGGTCGACCACCTCGAGCGGATGCTCAGCCTGGACAACGTCTTCGACGAGGACGAACTGCGTGCCTGGATCGCCAAGGTGGAAGTCGAGACCGGCCCCGACCTGCACTACCTGTGCGAGGTGAAGATCGACGGCGTCGCGCTGAACCTGGTGTACGAGAACGGCAGGCTGGTGCGCGGCGCCACCCGCGGCGACGGCCGCACCGGCGAGGACGTGACGCTCAACGCCCGCACCATCGAGGAGATCCCGCACACTCTCACCCCGAGCGCGGAGTACCCGATCCCCGCCCTGCTCGAGGTCCGCGGCGAGGTGTTCTTCCGGCTCGAGGACTTCGAGGCGCTGAACGCTTCGCTGGTGGCCGAGGGCAAGGCGCCGTTCGCGAACCCGCGCAACTCCTCCGCCGGCTCGCTGCGGCAGAAGAACCCCGCGGTCACCGCCAAGCGACGGCTCGGCATGATCTGCCACGGGCTCGGCCGCGTCGAGGGCTGGGAACCGGCCAGTCAGCACGACGCCTACATCGCGCTGGCGGCCTGGGGGCTGCCCGTCTCCACGCACACCGCGAGGGTGCACGGCGCGGACGCGGTGGTCGAGAAGGTCCGGTACTGGGACGAGCACCGGCACGACGTGGAACACGAGATCGACGGCCTGGTGGTCAAGGTCGACGAGATGTCGCTGCACCGCCGGCTCGGCTCCACCTCCCGGGCGCCGCGGTGGGCCATCGCCTACAAGTACCCGCCTGAGGAGGCCACCACCCGGCTGCTCGACATCCGGGTCAGTGTCGGCCGCACCGGCCGGGTCACCCCGTTTGCGTACATGGAGCCGGTGACGGTGGCCGGGTCGACGGTCTCGCTCGCCACCCTGCACAACGGCTCGGAGGTCAAGCGCAAGGGCGTGCTGATCGGCGACATGGTCGTCATCCGCAAGGCCGGCGAGGTGATCCCCGAGGTCCTCGGCCCGGTCGTGGACATGCGCACCGGCGACGAGCGCGAGTTCGAGA
Source organism: Rhodococcus sp. P4_F5 (assembly GCF_056401315.1). Classification (NCBI taxonomy): domain Bacteria; kingdom Bacillati; phylum Actinomycetota; class Actinomycetes; order Mycobacteriales; family Nocardiaceae; genus Rhodococcus; species Rhodococcus sp. P4_F5. Next base: position 26,447 of record NZ_JBFUJP010000047.1, read on the forward strand.
TGCCCACGCACTGCCCCGAGTGCGGGACCGCGCTCGCCCCGGCGAAGGAGGGCGACGCCGACATCCGCTGCCCCAACCAGCGGTCCTGCCCGGCGCAGCTGCGCGAACGCGTCTTCCACGTCTCCGGCCGCGGCGCGTTCGACATCGAGGTGCTCGGCTACGAGGCCGCGACGGAACTGCTCAAGGCCGGTGTGATCGCCGACGAGGGCGACCTGTTCTCGCTGACCGCCGACGAGCTGATGAAGACGTCCCTGTTCACCACCAAGGCGGGCACGTTGTCGGCGAACGGCAAACGCCTGCTCGACAACCTGGACTCCGCGAAGGAGCAGCCGCTGTGGCGGGTGCTGGTGGCACTGTCGATCCGGCACGTGGGCCCCACCGCCGCCCGGGCGCTGGCCTCGGAGTTCGCCAGCCTGGAGCGGATCGAGAACGCGTCCGTGGAGGAACTGGCGGCCGTGGACGGGGTCGGCGGCACCATCGCCGCGGCCGTCGTCGAGTGGTTCGCGGTGGACTGGCACCGGGAGATCGTCGAGAAGTGGCGGGCGGCCGGGGTGTCCATGGAGGATGCCCGCGACGAGTCCATCGAGCGGAACCTCGAGGGCCTGTCCATCGTGGTGACGGGTTCGCTGGTCGGGTTCACCCGCGACGGCGCCAAGGAGGCGATCCTCGTCCGCGGCGGCAAGGCCGCCGGATCGGTGTCGAAGAAGACCGCGTTCGTGGTGGTCGGGGAGGCGCCCGGCTCGAAGGCCGACAAGGCCGAGCAGTTGGGCGTGCCGATCCTGGACGAGGACGGCTTCCGGGCGCTGCTCGCGGGCGGTCCGGAGGCGGTGACGTCGGCAGACGACGGCGGCGCGGACGGCTGACCGCCTCGCGGGTGTGTCCTCTTTCCCGATGCGGTCACGGCAGCGACGCGAAACCGACCTGGGCACTGAACGATTCGTGGCTGTGGCGGACGTCTCACCCCGTCGAGTTTGACCTCGAGTCCAGTTGAGGTTTTAGCGTTCTGGGCGTGCCTGACACCGCCTTGGACCCCGTCTCCGCCGCGCCGGCCGCGCACGCGGACTCCTTCCGCTCTGCCATGCGCCGCCACCCCGGCGGCGTCACGGTCGTCACCTTCGACACCCCCGACGGCCCGGCGGGTTTCACCGCGACCTCGTTCGCATCGGTGTCGATGACCCCGATGCTGGTCACCTTCAATGCGCTGACTCGCTCTACGGTCGGCACCGGCCTGGGCGCAGCCGACACGGTGCTGATCCACCTGCTCGGGGCCGAGCAGCGGGACCTGGCCGCGCGCTTCGCGGGTCCGGCGGCGTCGCGGTTCGCCGACAAGACGGTGTGGACCCGGCTCGTCACCGGTGAACCGCTGCTCGGCGGGACGGCGACCTGGATGCGCGCCCGCGTGGATCGCCGAATCGTCCTGGGGGACCACCTGCTGGTGGTCGGACTGGTGACCGAGGTGCATGCGGATCCGTCGGGTCCGGCCGCGCCGCTCGTCTACCACGACGGCCGGTACCGCGGCCTACGGCCGCTCTGAGGACGACCGTTCGGAACCTGCGGCGCCGTCGCGGCTGATGCGGCAGGGAAGGAGAGTTCGTCGCCGTCGCTCACCCGGGATCGTCGGCCGGATGCTCCCGGTGCAGCGCCTCCGGCAGGAACGCCGCCCCGGGACCGTAGCTCGCCGCCGCGTCCCCGGGGTTCGAGAGCGCGCACGTCTTCAGGGACAGGCAGCCGCAGCCGATGCAGGACTCGAGCCCGTCGCGCAGCGCCACCAGCGCGTCGATCTGCTCGTTGAGCCGGCCGCGCCAACTCTGCGACAGCCGAGCCCAGTCGTCGAGGTTGGGGGTGCGTCCGCCCGGCAGCTGGTCGAGCGCCTGCGCCACCTCGTCCAGGTGCAGCCCGATGCTGCGGGCCGCCCGGATGAACGCGATCCGTCGCAGCACGCTGCGCTGGTATCGCCGCTGGTTGCCGGCGGTGCGGGTGGCGACGATCAGGCCCTCCCGCTCGTAGAAGCGCAGCGCGGACGGCGCCAGGCCGCTGCGGCGGGCCACCTCGCCCATGGTCAGCAGGTCCGTCGTGCGCATCGGTGACCTCGCGTTCTCGACAGCCGGACGTTCTCGACAGCCGGTGAGTTGAAGTGGACTCGAACTTCAGCATGGCCCCGGTGTCACCGCCGCGCAAGGTGTTCGCGCGAACCGTGCCCGCCGGAAAAACGCCAGGTGGCAGGGGTTCGCGGCCGATAGTGTTGAACGTCACCTTCGGGCGGTCCGGTCGCGTCAGGTCACAGTATTGCGTGGCCCCGACGGCGGTGCGCCGGGTCGCCGCGGGGTCCGTCGCGCCGGTGCGTGGTTCTTCCTGTGCGACACGCATTCCGGTCCGTCCGGCCGGGTTCGGCAGTGGCCGCGACGAGTGAACGGCGGGGTGATCCCGCCGCCCCGCCCGGGCGCTGCCGTCGTCGGCCGGTGTGCCGAGTGGGTGCGCCGCCAGGACGTGGGACCGCGCGTTCGCCTGGTGAACGGTCTTTGGCTGCAAGTCATTTCGAGAGCGCCGGGGTGGGCTTCCTCCGGACTCTGGGAGCGGTGGGCGAGTCGGTCGTGGCGCCGGGGCGGCATCTTTGCTCGCTCGGCGTGCTCGGGAAAGTGTGTGTGCCATCCGGGCGGATCGGGCGCCGCGGATTCGTCGGATCATCTTGTCGTGCAATGGAAATACTGCTGTCAGTGGGATGACGGGAAGTGCGGTCCGCGAGATGTGCGGCGAACGGACGAGCTGCCGGGTGTGGAGGCTCGGGGTGCTCCGGCGGGTCGAGATTCCATATGTCGGAACAGTTTTGATTGATGCGACGATGCGTCGGGCCGGAGGGGTCGCGGTCGTCGTTCGGCCCGAACGGCCGCTCGCCGGGCAGCGTGCCGGGCCGCCCGCGGGCGGCGGGAACGGGTGTCGGTTGGCGTCTGCCGGCCGGCCCGCCGATCCCGCACGAGTCGGCCCGGCCACCGCGGTGAGCAGGTACTTCGCCCGCCTGATCCGGTGCGGAAAGGGCCCGGAACTGGTTTGGGGACAGCGCTTTGTTGCTGCGATAGTGTGCCAATGATCGAGATTCGACCCGCAGGACCCGCAGACTTCGAGGCCGTCGCGGCCCTCACCATGGATGTGTACGTGAACGGTGGATTCGTTCACGAGGAAAGCGCATACGTCGAGAAACTGCAGGACACCGAGGGCCGGGCCGAACAGGCCGAGGTGGTCGTCGCCGTCGCGAACGGCGAGATCGTCGGCTCCGTGACGGTAGCCGAGCCCGAGTCCCCGTTCGCGGACGTCGCGGGCCYGGGTGAACTCGAGTTCCGGATGCTCGCCGTCGCCCCGACCGCCCGCGGCAAGGGCGCCGGCTCGGCGCTGGTCCAGTACGCCCTCGACGCCGCGTACGACCGCGGCAAGCAGGCCGTGGTCATCTCCACCGAGCCGGGCATGATCGATGCCCGCCGGATCTACGACCGAAACCACTTCGTCCCCGCCCCGGACCGGAACTGGGAGCCGGTGCCGGGCGTGCCGCTGACCGTGCTGGTGCGCGAGGTCGCGTAGCGCGCCTGAGCCGGGCCTACCCGAGCACCGTCGCGACGATGCCGGCCAGGTAGCCGAGTCGTGCGATCTCCGACGGGCGGAACTCCGGCCCGCCCGCGCGGCCGAGCAGCAGCGCGCGGCCGGAGTGGCCGAGGGGTGCCGCGGCGAGCTTGGTGTCGATGTCCTTCCACACCGTCGGCACCCAGTCGGCCTCGGGGTCGAGGACAACCGGCTTCTGCAGTGGCATCCACGGCATCTCGCCGGCCTGGGTCTCCGGTGCGCCCATGCTGCCGACCACCTGGAACGTCCCGTGCGGGCCCGTCCCGACCACGCTCGCCCAACTGACCCGCAGCACCCGGGCCGCGCCGTCCACCAGGACCTGCAGCCGGTCGTCGCGGGCCGTCGCGACCTGGTCGATCAGTTCGAGCTCGCGGTGCGTGTCGAGCATCCCGGAGTACGGCCGGATCGAGTCCACCCGCACGCCGTCGAGTTTCTCGGACGCGGTGATCAGGGTGTCGGGCAGCGCTCCCTGCGGCACGTCGACGACGAGGTCGTCCACGGCAAACCCGGTGCCGCGGTCCACGACATCGAGCGAGAGGATGTCGGCGCCGACCGAGCCCAACGCCACGGCCAACGCGCCCAGGCTGCCGGGTCGATCGGGCAACTGGACGCGCAGTAGATAGGACACGGTGTTCCTTTGTCTGAGGCAACGCCGGGGTCGTCGGTGCCCCCGCGCGGTCTTCATCCTTCACCATCGAGCGGCGGGTCAGTGGGGCAACGTCCCGGTGGGATCCGGCCGGGTACGGCGAAGGCCCAGCTTGCCGCCGATCGGTCATCCGCGCGACACCAACATGTTCCGTCTGCGAAACACACCGACCGGCTCGCGCGTCCCGACACGGCGCTGCCCGCGGCGCGGTCGGGCACACGCTCTACGCTTAGGGGCGATTGCTGTCTCCGACCTGAAAGGGGCCCACGCGGTGCCTGCCATCTCCCGTGACGAGGTCGCCCACCTCGCCCGGCTGTCCCGGCTCGCGCTGTCCGACGCCGAACTCGACGAGTTCGCCGGCCAGCTCGACTCGATCCTCAGCCACGTCAAGACCGTCGCGGAGGTCGCCGCGGACGATGTGCCCCCCACCGCGAACCCGAGCGCGATCACCAACGTGACCCGCCCCGACGTCATCGTGCCCGGCCTGACCCCCGAGCAGGCGCTCTCCGGTGCGCCGGCCGTCGAGCAGGACCGTTTCGCCGTGCCGCAGATCCTGGGAGAAGAGCAGTGACCGCCGACCTCACCGCGCTGGACGCCTCCGTCCTCGCGTCGAAGATCCATGCCCGCGAGGTGTCCTCCGTCGAGGTCACGCAGGCGCACCTGGACCGGATCGCCGCCGTCGACGGCGAACTCAACGCGTTCCTGCACGTCGCCGGCGAGCAGGCGCTCACCGCGGCCAAGGCGGTCGACGACTCGCTGGCGGCGGGGAACGCGCCCGCGTCCGCCCTGGCCGGTGTGCCGTTGGCGCTCAAGGACGTTTTCACCACCACCGACATGCCCACCACCTGCGGGTCGAAGATCCTCGAGGGCTGGGTCGCGCCGTACGACGCGACGCTGACCACCCGGCTGCGCGAGGCCGGCATCCCGGTGCTCGGCAAGACCAACATGGACGAGTTCGCGATGGGCTCGTCCACCGAGAACTCCGCCTACGGGCCGACCCTGAACCCGTGGGACACCACCCGGATCCCCGGCGGCTCGGGCGGTGGCTCCGCGGCCGCGCTGGCGTCGAACCAGGCCCCGCTCGCGATCGGCACCGACACCGGCGGCTCGATCCGTCAGCCCGCGGCCGTCACGGCCACCGTCGGCACCAAGCCCACCTACGGCACGGTGTCCCGGTACGGGCTGGTCGCGTGCGCGTCCTCTCTGGACCAGGGCGGCCCCTGCGGCCGCACCGTCCTCGACACGGCGCTGCTGCACGAGGTGATCGCCGGGTACGACCCCCGCGACTCCACCTCGGTCAACGCCCCGGTCCGGCCGGTCGTCGAGGCGGCCCGCCAGGGCGCGAACGGTGACCTGAAGGGCGTGCGCGTCGGCATCGTCAAGGAACTGCACTCCGAGAGCTACCAGCCGGGCGTCATCGCCTCCTTCGACACCGCGGTCGCGCAGCTGAAGGAACTCGGCGCCGAGGTGGTGGAGGTGTCCTGCCCGAGCTTCCTGCACGCGCTCGCCGCCTACTACCTGATCCTGCCCAGCGAGGTGTCCTCGAACCTGGCCCGCTTCGACGCGATGCGTTACGGCATGCGGGTCGACGACGGCAACATGAGCGCCGACCAGGTGATGGCGGCGACCCGTGCCGCCGGATTCGGCAAAGAGGTCAAGCGCCGCATCATGATCGGCACCTATGCGCTGTCCTCCGGGTACTACGACGCCTACTACGGCCAGGCCCTCAAGGTGCGCACGCTGATCGCCCGCGACTTCGACCGGGCCTACGAGCAGGTCGACGTCCTGGTCTCGCCGACCAGCCCGTTCACCCCGTGGAAGATCGGCGAGAAGGTCGACGACCCGCTGGCGATGTACCTCTCCGACCTGTGCACGCTGCCGACCAACCTGGCCGGGCACTGCGCGATGTCGGTGCCGTCCGGCCTGTCGGCCGACGACGGGCTGCCGGTGGGCCTGCAGATCATGGCACCCGCCCTGGCCGACGAGCGGCTCTACCGCGTGGGTGCGGCCTACGAGGCGGCCCGCGGGCCGATCGCCCGGCCCTGACGCTCGGTACACAAGCAGGTTCGACCCCGGCGCGTCGGTGACGCCCCGGGGTCGAATCTTTTGTGAGTGCCGCTCGCTCCGGAATCCGAAGTCCCCCGGTGCGTTGTCCTGCGGGGCTTGACTGTCCCGCGTGGGCTCCTCAACCATCCATTGAATGGCAACCACCGATTTGGTCCTCGAAACCGCACCTCCGGAAAACTATCTGGCCGGCAACGAGTTCATCGATGTCGACGACCAATCCGTCCGAACACTCGCGCTGACGCTGCGGCAGAGGGCAGGCAGCGACGTGTCCTTCGCCAAGGCTGCCTTCGAGTGGGTGCGAGACGAGGTAGGGCACTCGTACGATGTCCAGGATCCACGGGTTACCTTGGCTGCGAGCGAGGTTCTCGCGCAGCGCGTCGGACTCTGTTATGCCAAGTCGCACCTGCTGGCGGCGTTGTTGCGATCCGAAGGCGTCCCGGCAGGGCTGTGCTACCAGCGTCTCGCGCATGGAGACGGACATGTTCTGCACGGGTTGGTCGCGATCTACCTCGACGGCGCCTGGCACCGGCAAGATCCGCGCGGAAACAAGGACGGCGTCGACGCACAGTTCTCGCTCGATTCGGAACAACTTGCCTGGCGCGTTGACCCCTCTCTCGGGGAAGTCGACTATCCGAGAATCTTCGCGGCGCCGGCGCCGTGTGTCGTCGAAACGCTCCGCGGCGCGGCGGACGTGCTGTCGCTCTACGACGACGGCTTKCCAACCAGTCTCTAACGCAAGTGAAGGGTCGACAGTCGGCCCGACTGTCGACCCTTCACTCGTCTTCCACCTGCATCGCCACCCGACCGACAACCCGATATTCATGTTTCGGCAATGGCGGCATGGGAGGTGGTCGGCTCAGACGGTCTCGATTTCGCGCTGCGCGGCCGGTGCGGGCTCGGTGACGACGCGCTTCGGCTGGGTGCGCACGTGCGTGGTGTAGATCGCCAGCCCGACGAAGACCACGCCGCCGACCAGGTTGCCGAGGACCGTCGGGATCTCGTTCCAGATCAGGTAGTCGGCGAGGGAGAAGTCGGCGCCGAGCAGCAGGCCCGACGGGAACAGGAACATGTTGACCACGGAGTGCTCGAAGCCCATGTAGAAGAACAGCATGACCGGCATCCACATCAGCAGGACCTTGCCCGGCACGCTCTTCGACATCATCGCGGCGACGACGCCGGTCGAGACCATCCAGTTGCACAGGACGCCGCGCAGGAACAGGGTCATCATGCCCGCGGCGCCGTGCTCGGCATAGCCGACGGTGCGCGCCTCCCCGATGTGCATGATCTTCTCGGCGACATCGTTCGGCGGGATGGAGTACCCGTAGGTCAGGATGAACGTGATCAGGACGGCCACGGTGAACGCACCGGCGAAGTTGCCGACGAAGACCAGAGCCCAGTTGCGCGCAATCGCCGCGACGGTGACGCCGGGACGCTTGTCGAGGTAGGCGATCGGTGTCAGCGTGAAGACGCCGGTGAGCAGGTCGAACCCGAGAAGGTAGAGCAGGCAGAAGCCGACGGGGAAGAGGACCGCCCCGAGCAGTGCGCTGCCGGTCTGGACGGTGACCGTGACGGCGAAGGCGGCGGCGAGCGTGAGCAGTGCGCCGCCCATGAAGCCTCGGATGAGGGTGTCACGGGTGGACATGAGGACCTTGCTCTGGCCGGCATCGACCATCGAGCGTGCCAGTTCGGCGGGTGGAACGTAGGACAYGGCAAACCTCCAGGTGCGGGAATGGTCAACAGTCTGGCGATCCGGTGTGTCCTGGGTATTGCTTTCACCCTCAGGTCGCGTTGCGCTCTGCTCAACGGTGCGACGTGGGCGGCGTGAGGGCCACTCCGGTCGCGGGAGCCGCGCAGTCGGGCAAGGCGGTGCCCTGGTCGGTGCCGTACCGGTGCCCGTGGCCGGGGGACGTGTCCAGGGCGGTGAGCAGGTCGACGGTGGTGGCCACGAAGCCGGCCACCGGCAGCCACGGCGGCACCGGGGCGTCGGCCCGCACCGGCGGCAGGTCGGGCGGGCGCACCAGCAGGCCCGGCGACCACGACACCACGGGGTCCGACGCGTTGGCCAGCACCACCGCGCCGTCGGTGTTCACGGCCCCGGCGGGCGGCCCGGCGTAGAGGGCGCCGCAGGACCTGGCCCGCAGGTCGTCCCCGTCGCGGAAGATCGCGCTCGCGCCGACCGCGCCGAGGCTCTGGCCGTACACGTAGAGCTTCGGGCGTTCGCCGACCGGCAGCTGCCCTACCCGCGCGGACACCGCGTCGAAGAGCGCCCGCGCGGACCGTTCGGCGTCGTGTCGGCCGAACAGGAACGTCATCCAGCTCGGGGCCGCCGAGTACTGAACCCCGACCGTCGCGACGTCGCCGCCGAAGCGGCGCTCGAAGCCGGTGACGGCGGCGCCGTCGATCCACCCGGACCCCGTCGGCACCGCGACCACCACGGCGGCGCGGCGCAGGCCCCCGGCGCGCTCGAGTTCCCGCACCGCCAGCGCGACCCGGGCGTCGAGGCCGGCGGCCGCGTCGAGGCCGACATAGGTGCGTACCGCGCCGGGGGCGGTCGGGCCGGCCACGAACTTGCGGCCGTTGGCGCCGAGCGTCCGCCACTCACTCAGCGAGTCGGCGCTGCCCGACAGCGTGGACGAAACCGGTTGCGGCAGTGCGGCGTCCACGGCCGAATTGGCGGCCGCGTACGAGTGTTCCAGGGCGCCCGCGGCGGCCGGGCCCAACCATGTCGCCGTAGCCAGCGTGAGCGTGAGCGCTGCCGCGGTGACGCGCGCCCGACCCAGCCGTCGGCACCCCGCCGCCACGGCGGTGACCACCAGGGCCGCGGCCAGGGTCAGCGCACCCGCCCCGGAGAACACCTCGAGCCAGTACCCCGGACCGATCGTCGGCCGGCCCAGCGCCGCGCGCAGCGTGCCCTGCCAGCGGTCCGCGCCGACCAGCGCAACGGCCACCGCCGCCGCGCCGGTC
>NZ_JBFUJP010000048.1:0-35679 GCF_056401315.1 Rhodococcus sp. P4_F5
GCCCAGCCCCGGGAGCGCGAACACGAACTCGACGGTCACCGCACCGGCAAGGACCCGCGAGACCTGCAGGCCCAGCACCGTGACGATCGGTACGCCGGCGTTCTTGAGGCCGTGCCTGCCGACGATCGTGCTCTGCAGCAGGCCTTTGGCACGGGCAGTGCGAATGAAGTCCCGGCCCAACACGTCCACGAGCGAGGCGCGGGTCTGCCGCGCCAGTTCGGCAGCGGAGATGGCGGCGATCGCGATCGCCGGCAGGATCAGATGCTGCAGCCACGCACCTGCTCCGTCGGTGAGCTTCGCGTATCCGGTGGCGGGGAAGATCGGGCTGAGGATTGCCAGCGGGATCACCAACGCCAACGCAACGATGAACGGCGGCACCGCGATTGCCACACTCGAGATCACGGTCAGACCCCGGTCCAACCACGAGTTCGGCTGCACCRCAGCGGCGATGCCCGCCGGCAGTCCGACGGCCACCACGATCAGCATCGTCACGAGTGTGAGCGAGAGGGTCACCGGAAGCCGTTCGGCGATGATCTGCACCACCGACTGAGTGCTGTAGAGCGAGGTCCCCAGGTCTCCGGTCAGCGCCCCACCGAGCCAGTCGAGGTACCGCACGATCAACGGTTGGTCCAGCCCGAGCGCCTGCCTGGTCTGTTCGATCTGCTCGGCGCTGGCATTGTCACCGGCCAGCGCCGTCGCCGCATCCCCCGGAACGAGGTCGACGAGCGCGTAGACGAAGAAGCTGACGAACAACAACATCGGGATCGCCGAGGCGATCCGCTTGGCGATCAGGGTCACCATCAGGACTCCTTTGCGGTGCCGACCGTCGCCGACGCGGCACGACCTGCGCCGGCTTCGGCTCGCCTGCCGAGGAAGTGCGCCCGCGGATCCGGGATCGCCTCCAGCAAGGTCTTGGTGTAGGCGTGCTGCGGATCGGTGAAAACCTGCTCGGTGGGGCCCATCTCCACGATCACACCCTTGCGCATCACCGCGACGCGGTGCGCGAGGAACCGCACGAGCGACAGGTCGTGCGAGACGAACACGTATGCCAGTCCTCGCTCGCGTTGCAGGTCGATGAGCAGGTTGAGCACCTGCGCCTGAATCGAGACGTCGAGTGCCGCCACGGGTTCGTCACACACGATGAAATCCGGCTCGGTGGCCAGCGCGCGCGCAATCGCGATGCGCTGCAACTGTCCGCCCGAGAACTCGCGTGGGTACTTGTCGAGCTGGTCGGCCCGCAGCCCGACCCGCGCCAGCAAGTCGGTCACCGCGGCGTCGCGTTCCATCCCCTTCAACCCGCGATGGATCGTGAGCGGCTCACCGACCGCCTCGCGGATGGTCATGTGGGGATCGAGAGACGAGAACGGATCCTGGAAGATCATCTGAGCCCGTTGCCGGAACTCGCGCAGCTCCGCCCTGGACAGACCGAGAACATCGCGACCGTCGAACACGATCGATCCCGAGTCCGGTTCGATCAATCGCAGTGCAAGACGGCCGACGGTGGACTTGCCCGCACCGGATTCCCCTACGATCCCGACGGTCTCGCCCCGCTCGACGGTGAAGGAGACATGATCGGTCACCGTGGTGCGTTCACGCACCCGACCGAGCAGGTTCCGCTTCACCGGATAGGTCTTGACGAGATCCGACACCTCCAGCAACGGTCTCATCCCGTGATCCCTTCCAACACCAGATCATTCGCACGAACACATCGCACCGCACGCGTGGACTCGGCCGCCGCACCCGCGAGTGGTACGGGGCCGGCTTCGCATTCCGGACCCGCGTGGGGGCATCTCGGCGCGAACCGGCACGAATCCGGCCAGTCCCACGGCGCAGGTACCGCTCCCGCGATCGCCTGCAGCGGAGCCGACCGGTCCCGGTGATCCGGGATCGCATCGAGCAGGCCCTGGGCGTAAGGGTGCTGTGGGGACAGAAACAGATCCTCGACCGGTGCGGACTCGATCACCTGTCCGGCGTACATCACGTTGACGGCGTCACACATCTGCGCGACGACTCCGAGGTCGTGGGTGATGAACAGGATCGCAACCTCGAACTGCTGCTGCACCTCACGCATCAGGTCGAGCATCTGTGCCTGCACGGTGACGTCCAGCGCGGTGGTCGGCTCGTCGGCGATCAGCAGTTTCGGTCGGCACACCATTGCGATCGCCAGCATCACCCGCTGACACATCCCACCGGAGAACTCGTGTGGGTAGGCGTCGGCGCGTCGCGCCGCATCGTCGATCCCCACGGCATCGAGCATCTCCACCGCACGTGCCCAGGCGGCCTTCCGACCCACCCGTTCGTGCCTGCGCACGACCTCCGCGATCTGCGACCCGACAGTGAAGGCCGGGTCCAAGCTGCGGCGCGGTTCCTGAAAGATCATCGACACTTCCGTGCCGCGTACATCCGCCAGCTCGCGATCGGTCATGCCGACCAATTCACGGCCGGCCACTCGGATCGACCCCGATATCTTCGACGTCGCAGCCGGCAGCAACCCCATCGCAGCGAGCGAAGTCACTGTCTTTCCAGACCCGGACTCCCCCACCACACCGACCACCGATCCCGCCGGAATCGACAGATCTATTCCGTCGACCACCCGGGTCCACCCATGGTCGGTGACGAAGTCCACCGACAACCCCTCGATTCGCAACACCGGTTCTGCATCAGCGGGCGCCGACGTCAGGCGTCCAACGACATCGATACTCATGCAACAACTCCCGAACTCTGAGGGCCGGCTACTTCGCCACGCCGACGTGACGGAGGTCGGGGACACCTTGGATCTGGGACATCGCCATCTCAGTTGCCCCGATGACCTTGTCGGAATATGCGAACTGAGTGGGGGTGGCGCAGATGAAGACGTTCATTGCCTGCTCGGTTGCGATCGCCGCGGTGTCCTCGAGGTGTTGTGCGCGCTGATCCTCGGTGAGGGCCGGGTCGAACGCTCGATCCAAGGTCTCGTCGAAGCCGGCCGGACGGGGTCCGGGGAACAGCTGTGGCGTCCGGTACCAGTACTGGAACGACTGCAGCGAACTCGCCCGTGGCACTCGCCCGTTGAGGACCGCGTCGTACGCGTTTCCTTGTGCGAACCGCGAATTCATCTCAGCCTGATCGACTTCCTGGTAGTTCACCTTGATCCCGATGTCTTCGAACTGGGATCGCACCGCGGTCGCGAGTTCGACCACCGGTGAAACCCGTGACGGTGCCAGCATCTCGATCTCGAGGTTGCCCACGCCCGCCGACTCGAGAATCTGCCGGGCTCGTTCGGGGTCGAAGTCGTATCGAATCGGCGGCTCGTCGAGGTATCCGACGGTTCCTGGCGTGGCGGCCTGCGGATTGGGCGTGCACTGACCGTGCATGATCGACTTGTTGATGCCTTCCCGATCTATCGCGAAGTTCAGTGCCTGACGAACCTCCGGCCGAGCCATGTCGGCAGAGTTCGTGTTGACATTCACCACATACTCCGTGGAGGGCGGGTAGGAGTAGAGGTCGTATCCACGACCGAGATTCGACGCCTGGGTGTAGTCGACGGGCATGACGTATGCGAGGTCGATCTGGCCGGAACGCAACGCGTTGATTCGCGCGTTGCCGTCCGCGAAACCGGTGATGGTTATCCGCTCCGGCAACTGCGCGGACGGGTCCCAGTACCCCTCCCTCCGCACGTACGAGACCGAATCACCGACGCGCAGGGTGTCCAGTTTGTACGGGCCGGATCCGACCGGACGCAGGTCGAGATCCGGGTTCTTCACCGCGTTGGGACTGATGAGCATCCCCTCGACCCCGGACAGGACGTACGGCAGGTCCGAGGCAGGCCGGTTCGTTCGTATCGTCACCGTCGACGGATCGACAGCGTCGATGCCCTCGATCATCGAGAAGAAGCTCGAAACTGTCGATCCCGGTAGATGAATGGCACGTTCGAGCGAGGCCTTCACGGCTACCGAATCGAGCCTCGCTCCGTCAGAGAAGGTGACGTCGTCACGAAGGGTGAAGGTGACGGATCGGCCGTCCGGCCCGAATTCCCACCGGGTCGCAACCATCGGGGCGAGCACCGCCCCCTGCTCACCGTTCACGATCTGGGTGAGGCGGTCGTAGAGCGGCGTGAGGTACGGATATGCCGCGACGGTCGACGGAACCGTGTGGGGATCCACCGGTCGAGGCGGGAGGAAGTAGCCCACCCGCAGATGCCCGGCCGGGTTGGCATCGGACGCCTCGAGCCCCGTAGCTGTTCCCGGTTGCGCGGCGGGTTGGCCACCGCATCCGGTGACCGCGAGCGCAAGAATCGCAGCGGCACCACAGACTTTTGCACCTAGAAATTTCACGATTGTTCCTCTCCTGGGAAGAGCCTCAACATGACGAAAGTCTCGGTAGTTCAGTCAATTCGGCTCAGGTGGACCGTCTATCGAGGTCGGCTGAACGGTCGTTCACACACCGGCCGAAGCCGTGCGCTGGTCAGTCATCGCGATGTGTCCCCGACACCGGACGGGACACCGTCCGCACCGACGGGCAGATGCACCACTTCGTCCTCGCCCAACTCCCGCGTCCAGGCCGCGAACTCGAGCAGGATTCCGTCGGGATCGAAGAAGTACATCGACCTCATGTAGGTGCCGTCGTGAATTTCCGGGGAGAAGCCCCACTTGCTGTCGTCGTGATTCAGGATCGGCGCACTTTCGACTCCCCATGTCTTCGCACACGAGCGCCAGATGGCACACCCCGCCGATCTCAAACTTGTTGTTACTCAACTAAGTTCCCTTCTCTTTGGCAACCCGCGGATCGCCGACACCAACCTGCCGCCGACCCGTCGCCCTCACAGCATGTGACATCCGCCACTCCAGCCCCAGCTTGCTAGAGAATCATTCTGTTGTCCAGAGGAATGACAGATTCGCAGTTCAGGGGGAAGCCCACCGAGACCCGGGCTGCGACTTCAGCACACGATCGAGGCCACCCCTACTCGCCAGTAGGGCACCACTTTTCAGCCACTGCGGAGCAATCCCGAGCCGCCGCGGGACATGACACAAGCCGGCCCGTAGGCCGGCCCTCGGGCGGGAAACCGTCACCGCCCGAGGAGCATGGCGACCGCCGCATCATGCGGCCCCCTACGCGATCGGGGCGCTACAGCTGAAATCGCTGTCCGATCCACTCGGCAATCACGTCGGCGACCTGCGGACGGGTGTCGGTCGGCCGGTCGAAGTAGTGATCACCCGGAATCACCACAGCACCCTTGTCCACCGAGGCAAATCCACCCAAGAGCGCCTCGGCATCACTGGGAAACACCCCAGTGTCTGCGGCACCGTTGACGACGAAACTCGGCACCGAAATGTTCGCCAGGTGGGGACCGGCATTGCACTGCGACGTCTCCTGACTCCACATCGAGAGCCAAGTCCGCAGAGTGCACGAGGTCACCAGACCCCAGGTCGAGCCGTTCGACTGCTTGGGCTCACCGTGGTAGCACCAGTTCGGCTTGCGCCCGTTGGGGTCGATGGCCGGATCCACGAAGCGTGGGTCCGCCCAGGTCCGCGAAACCGTGAAGACACGATCGCGCTGACCGACGGCAGCGACGCGCCTCAGCTCGGACTTGGCCCACGCGGTGATCCGCGCGTTGCGGTCGCGCTGCGCGGCCCGGTAGCGGGTGAGGAACTCGGCCGTGAACGGTCTCTCGCGGTCGGGATTCCACAGGTCGAGCTCGGGATCGGTGAGCGTGGGGTCGTTCTCGTCGATGACCGCAGGGTCGAGCTGGCTGGTCAGTACGTCGGGTCGACCCTGGTGTGCTGCCAGCGCGATGAAGGCGTCGCCCGGGACGAGGTCGTCGAGCCCGGGCGCCGGTCGCATCCCTGGTAGGGCAACGACATTCGGTGTGGTCGCATGCGACTGGTATGCCGCCATCAGCGAGCACCCCCCGGAGTTGCCCAGGACGATCACCGACTCGACGCCCATCTCCTCGCGTAGCCACCTCACGCCGACTCCGATGTCGACGAGTGCCCGATCGAGCAGGAAGTGCAGTGGGTCGTTGCGGAACCGGGTGTTCCAGCCCAGGAAGCCGAATCCGCGTGCAGCCAGATGATCGGCCAGGTAGTGCTGGGAGAAGTCGACGTTGTAGTGGGTTGCGATCACGGCAACCTTCGGCCGAGTTCCCCGAGGGCGGTGGTAAACGCCCTGACAGGGCCAACCGCCCGCTCCCGCCCGGGGCTGGCCCGGAGCGGCCAGGCCTACGAACGTGGTCTCGATCTCCGACAGCTGTGTCACGTGTTTCTCCTGCCTCATCAGTTCTTCGTCATGCCATCGTCGGCGTGTCGTCCACGCCGAGGCCGAGCATTGGCAGGCACTGCGCACGAACCTCGCTCTTGAGGATCTTGTTGGACAATCCACGGGGGAGCGGATCATCCTGGAACAGCACATATCTGGGGGCCTTGTAGCGGGCCAGGCGCTGACGGCAGTACTCGATCAGCTCGTCGGCGCTCGGAACTTCTGCTGCGTGCTCGTCGCGTCGTGCGATCAGCGCCGGCACCTCACCCCACTTCTCGTCGGGGGCGGCGATGACCACCAGTTCGCTGATCCCCGGATATCCCGCGAGCACCCGCTCGATCTCGGCGGGGTAGATGTTGACCCCGCCCGAGATCAGCATGTCCTTGGCACGGTCGACGACGTAGAAGTAGCCTTCTTCGTCCTGCCTCACGAGATCGCCGGTGCGCAACCAGCCGTCGACCATCGCATCGTTCGTGGCCGCGGGATCCTCCCAGTAGCGCTCCATGATCTGGGGCCCGTGCAACCACAGCTCGCCTACCTCACCCGGGGCAACGTCCTCGCCCGAGAGGCCCACCACCCTGGCCGTCGTCTGCGGCGTCGGGATACCGGTGGAGCCCAGCTTCTTCTCCGACATCTCGCCGGACAGCGCCAGCGACAGCCCACCGCTTTCGGTGAGGCCATAGCCTTGGCACACGTACAGCCCCCTGCGCCCGAACGCCTGCAGCATCGCGATGGAGATGGCCTGGCCACCCGTGCCGAGCATCCGAACGCTGGACAGGTCGGTCGACTCGAAGGTTGCGGCCTGAGTGAGCGCCTCCAGAATCGATCCGACCGCGATGAACTGGGTTATACGACGCTCCTCGAAGACCTCGAGGGTCCGTACCGGGTCGAACTCGGCTTCGAGCACGGTCTGACCGCCCACCGAGTACAGCGGCATCCACATCGCGATCAGTCCGCCGGTGAAGGCGAGCGCATAGGGGAAGTACGTGCTGTCGGTGGAGTTCCACGCATCGATCGCGACCCGCTCGGCGCACACCGCGAGCACATTGCGGTGACTGAGGACCGCGCCCTTGGGTACGCCGGTCGTTCCCGACGTGTAACAGATGAACGCCGGATGGTCGCCGGCGAAGGACACCCGCGGGTCCTCGGGCGCGGATGCAGCGACGACCTCTTCGAACAATCGCTCACCGTCGCGAGGAGCCGTGGTCACGATGAGCCGAAGCCGGCGGACCGACTGCTCGTCGTACTCGAGTAGTTTGTCCAGCATCGTTCGGTCTGCGACGATCGTCGTCGCGCCGCAGCGGTCGATGATCTCGGCCAGCTCCGCAGGTGCCAGCCGGTAGTTCAGCGGCACGAATGTCGCGCCCAGCTTGAAACAAGCCAGCACCGTCTCGCAGAACTCGACGCAGTTGGGAACGAGTGCCGCCACACGATCGCCGAGCCCCACCCCGAGGCCGCGCAGTCCCTGCGCGAGCCTCGAGGTGCGATCGTCCAGTTGTGCCCACGTGAGTTCGCGATCGCCCATCGCGATCGCCATGCGTTCCGGGTCGCGTTGCGCCCAGTACCGCAGTGGTCCAGCAAGATTCATGTGCACTCCCAGCGGTCTCAGCTGCGAACGAGGCGGCGGATGCTCCCGTCGCCGTCGCATCCGACAATGATCGATCCGTCCGCCGCGATGGTCACCGACGACCGGCGACCGTCGTTGGCCTGCACCTGAGGCAGTCCGAGCGGGAGATCCGTGGCCACCACCTCGCGTCGGTCGCCGTCTCGGCTCACGCACACGACTTGCCGTGCGCCCTGATCGGCGACCACCACGTAGTCGTCGGTGAGAGCCACGCCCTGGGGCCGGACGAAGCCGGTCAGCGCCTGCGGTTCGCCCTCGCCGAGGACCAGCACCGATCCCGTGGTCTCGTCGCTGACGACGATCGCACGGCGGTCGCCGGTGATCGCGGTGACGGTCGTGAGCGCCGACGCCCGCCGCGACTTCACGGTGCCGTCCAGATCCAGGACGACGACGTCGCCGCGGCGCATCCCGACCAGCAACTGGTCGTCGCCGACACCGACGGCGTTCACCCCGTCGGCGTCCTGTGCGAAGTACTCCGAGTTCGCTCCACTGAGCGAACCGAA
This sequence comes from Rhodococcus sp. P4_F5, assembly GCF_056401315.1. NCBI lineage: Bacteria > Bacillati > Actinomycetota > Actinomycetes > Mycobacteriales > Nocardiaceae > Rhodococcus > Rhodococcus sp. P4_F5. The sequence goes on from NZ_JBFUJP010000048.1 coordinate 8,362, forward strand.
GATCTTGACCCACTCCCCCGAGTCGTCGACACGACGGAACACCTCGCCGGCCTGGCTCAGCGCCACGAGGACGCCGCCGACCTCGACGACACCGACGGCCGCGAACGGCTGGTCGAGAAGCAGCCTGCTCACCCGCTCGAGGTTGCCTTCACCGTCCACCCGGCAGATGCTCCCGTGGTCCGCTGCGACGAGACCTTCGGCTCCACTGGCGACCTGGTAGGGCCCGAGGAACGAGCCCGCCGAGAGCACCTTGTCGAGCTCACCGGTCTCCATCGAGTACCGAGCCACGCTCGCCTCGACGAAGTTGGAGACGTAGATGTAGCCGCGTGCGTCGATGTCGAAATTGTCGATTCCGGGCGCGAGACTCACCAGCCGCTGCMGCTCGCCGGTGCTCAGATCCACCGCCGTGACCTCGCCGATGCTCGCCTGGGCCACGACAAGTCGGCCGTCGGGGGCGAACTTGACCGCCGTCGGGTGCGCGAGGCTGTCGACAACCTTCTCGACCGCACCCGACTCCGGATCCACGGCCAGCACGGTCCCCTCGAAGACCTGCGGCATGTACAGCCGCCGATCGGGGCCCATCGCCAGGGCGTTGAGCCAATCCAGACCCTCGGCAATCACCCGGACCTGGTTTCTCTGGTGCCGGTCGATCTCCAGGACCCGACCGCCCTCGCGCATCTCGTCGACGTACAACCTGTCGGTCTCGGGGTCGACGGTGATTCCGTTCACCGCCGGGCAGTCGTCGACCAGCACGAAGTACGTACCGTCGGCGCGGCGACCGCTCACTCTCCCGTTCATCGTCTCGGCCGCGTAGACGGTCCCTTCGGAGTCGAAGGCGATGTCGTCGGGTCCCCGGAGCTCCGAGCCCATCGGTGAAACGGTCGACAGGATGTCCCGGTCGGCGTCCCACGCCGAAAGATGTTCGCCCACAAGCTCCGAGATCCACAAGCGCCCGTCATCATGGAGCCGCACGCCGTTGGCCCCGAAGAGTCGGGCCGGCTCCCGGACGGTGCCCATCGACCACCCGGCGGCCACACTCGGCGTCGCGTCCAGGTAGAGCTCGAAGCGGGACACCGCCCGGTTGCCGGACGGCTTACTCATCGGACACCTGCGCCGATCCGACGAGAGCGTCTGAGAACACGGCCTTGCGCTTCTGACGGAAGGCGAGTTCTCCCTCGGCCAGGTCCTGGCTCAGGACGCAGACGACCTGCGTGCGGTCCTCCATGGTCAACGCGGCCTCGAGGCTGCCGATCTCCTGAGAGGCGTTGAGTGCCTCCTTCGACATCCGCAGGGCCAGCGGCGCCTTGGCCGCGAGGACCCCAGCCACCTCCACTGCGGCTTCCACGACACCGTCGGGACAGACGCGGCTCACGAAGCCGATGCGCTCGGCCTCGTCGGACTGCACTCGACGGCCGGTCATCAGGATCTCCGTCGCGCGACCGCCGATGATCCGCGGGAGCAGGTAGCTCGCACCCATCTCCGAGACCGACTGACCGATGTTGATCTGGGCCGCGGAGAAGTAGGCCTCCGGCGCGGCCAGCCGGATGTCGCTCGCCATCGCGAGAGAGAAGCCACCGCCGACGCACGGCCCGTTGACGGCCGCGATCACCGGCTGCGGGATCCGACGCAACCGCGCCACCACCCCGGAGTACCACGACTGAATGGCCGCCCAGTGCCTGTTCGGATCGCTCTCCACTCCGGTCGGGAACACCTCACCCGACAGATCGGCGCCGGAGCAGAAACCACGGCCGGCGCCGGTGAGCACGACGACCTTGACATCGTCGGCCCGCACCAAGGAATCGAGGTGTTTGGTGAGCTCGATGATCAGGCCGGGATTGAGGGCGTTGAGCCTGCTCGGACGGTTCAAGGTGATCTGTTGAACGCCCGGGGCGGGGTTCGAAACGAGAATCAGGTCATCCATGGCCTTCATAAGGACTCCATTCAACGGCGGCGGGCCCTCGAAACCGTCTCGAACGGCGGCCACTGCCAAGTCGGAAATTGGGATGCCGATCGCGGGCCCACTTGTCCAGTCGGCTCACTCTGTTGCGCTCGGCTGGAGGTGAGCATGGCACGAGTTTGATGACGCCACAAGAGGTTCCAGAAAATCACTCTGCACATCAGAATCTGCTATGTTCGTGATGCGGCGCGCCCATCAGGGACCTCACCCTTGACGATCCCGCTCACTCCCGCGGCACTCTCTGCCGCCCAAGTCCATATTTGGAGGAGTCATGAAACTCGGCCTGAACCTTGGCTATTGGGGATCTGGAAGAGACAACACCCTCGACCTCGTGCGTCTCGCGGAGGACGTCGGATTCGACTGCGTGTGGTCCGGCGAGGCCTACGGGTCCGACGGCATCACGCCCCTTGCGTGGCTTGCCGGACAAACGTCCAGGATCGGACTCGGCACCGCCGTCCTCGGCATGGCCGGCCGCTCACCGGCGCTCACGGCACAGACCGCAGCCACGATGGACCATCTCTCCGACGGCCGATTCCGCCTCGGTCTCGGCATGTCCGGGCCGCAGGTCGTCGAAGGCTGGCACGGCATCCCCTACGGCAAGCCGATGCAGCGCACCCGGGAGTACGTCGACGTGGTCCGGCAGGTGCTCCGCCGCGAGGCCCCCCTCGAACACCACGGCACCTACTACGACGTCCCTTACACGGGGAGCGACGGCAGCGGCCTGGGCAAGCCGCTCAAAATGATCCTGCATCCCCGGCGAGAGAACCTGCCGATCTACCTCGCGGCCATCGGGCCACGCAACATCGAACTGGCCTGCGAGATCGCCGACGGCTGGTTCCCCGTGTTCTTCTCCCCGCGCCGGTTTGACGCGATCGTTCCCGCCGGGTTCACACCCCGACCCGACTTCGACCTGTGCCCGATCCTCGACGTGGTGGTGGGGGACGACGCCGCCGAGTGCCGAGCCCAGGTCAAGCCGAGCATCGCGCTCTACGTCGGCGGCATGGGCGCCAGGGGTAAGAACTTCTACAACGACGTCGCATGCCGTTACGGCTACACGGACGCGGCAGTGAAGATCCAGGATCTGTACCTTGCCGGACGCAAGGAAGAGGCGATCGCGGCCGTACCGGACGACCTGGTCGACGACATCGCCCTGTGCGGCCCACCCGAACGGATCAAGGAACTGCTCGACCCCTGGACGTCGGCGCCGATCACTTCGATGTCCCTCATGACCCGACAGCCTGAGGCGGTTCGCCTCATGGCCGACCTCCTCACCTAGGCGGAAAATCGTGCAATTCGGTTTCACCCCAGAGCAGGCTGCTCTCCGCGACAGCGTCGGTCGATTCCTCGACACCTCCGATCGGCAGCAGGTACGAACACTCATGGAGGCCGGCCTCCACTACGACGAAACGGCCTGGCACCGAGCGGCCGACGAGCTCGGCCTGATGTCGGTCCCGATTCCGGTCGAGTACGGCGGGGCCGGTGGCGGGATGGTCGAACTCGCGATCGTCCTCGAAGAGTTCGGCCGCCGTCTCGTCCGGTCGCCGTACCTGGCCAGTGTCGGCCTGGCTGCCACCGCACTCCTCGCCGCCGATGACGACACGGCGTGCGCCGACTTCCTCCCCCGGATCGCCGACGGCGAGCTGATCGCCACGTTCGCACTCCCCGTGGGGGTCGGGTCGATGGCGAACCTTCCGGTCCACTCGTCCGACGACGCGCGACTGACCGGTGTCGCCGAAGCCGTCATCGACGCGGAGTCGGCAGGTCTGTTGATCGTGCCGGCGCGCACGAGTACCGGGACCGGTCTGTTCGCCGTCGAGCGCGGAGCCCTCGACGCGCCCACAGACGAAGCCACACCCTACGATCTGGTCACCCGATCGAGCCGGATCCGCTTCGACGACACCCCGGCCGTCCGACTCGGCGCGCCCGCCTCGGACACGGTCGAGCGGGCGTTCGCGCTCGCGAACATCGCGTTGGCCGCCGAGCAGTTGGGAGGCGCACAGGCCTGCCTGGACACCTGTGTGGAGTACGCGAAGACGAGAACGCAGTTCGGACGGGCAATCGGGTCCTTCCAGGCGATCAAGCACCGGTGCGCTGACGTGCTGCTCAAGATCGAGGGCGCACGGTCGCTGGTCTATCACGCTGCGTGGCTCGCCGACCAGGGCGCGACGGAGGAACTCGTCCTCGTCGCATCGATGGCGAAGGCGTGGTGCTCGGACACCTATGTGCAAGCGGCAGAGGCGAATCTGCTGACCCACGGCGGGATCGGGTTCACGTGGGAACACGACGCGCACCTGCATGTCCGCCGGGCCCGGAGCCGCGCAATGACTCTGGGAAGTCCCGACGATCACCGCGACGCGGTCGCCGCCCGCCTTCTGCTCGCCGAGACCCGCTAGGAGCAACCATGGATTTCGCTGATTCGCCCGCCGACGTCACCTACCGCGAGCAAGCCGCGAAGTGGCTCGCCGCGAACGCCCCGTTCTTCGAGGAGCCGGACACCGGCAGATTGACCGTCTTCGGCGCTCGTACCGCCGAGGAATCCGTTCGCCACGTGGAGCAGGCACTCGCCTGGCAGGCCCGCAAACACGCGGAGGGCTGGGCGGGTATCGGCATCGCGACGAAGTACGGCGGCGCGGGCGGTGACGTCCCCCAGAAACTCCTGTTCGCCGAAGAGGAGGGTCGATTCCGCCTGCCGCTCGACGCCCAGTCGGTCACGATGGGAATGATCGTGCCGACCCTTGCCCGGTGGGGAACCGCCGAGCAACGCAAGCGGTACCTGACGCCGCTCCTGGCCGGCGAGCAACTCTCGTGCCAGCTGTTCTCCGAACCGGACGCCGGATCCGACCTCGCCGCCATCCGGACCACCGCACGCAGGACCGCTGACGGCTGGCGGATCAACGGGCAGAAGATCTGGACGTCCTACGCCCAGTACGCGTCCTTCGGCTACCTCCTCGCCCGCAGCGAGGACGCCCCCCGACATCACGGTCTGACCGCGTTCCTGGTCGACCTGAAGCAACCGGGAGTCACGGTTCGGCCGCTGAAGCAGGCGACCGGAGCACACACCTTCAACGAAGTCTTCTTCGACGACGCGGAGGTCGCGGCCGACGCGATTCTCGGCGAACCCGGCCAGGGGTGGGAGGTCGCGATGACCACCCTGATGGCCGAGCGCTACTCGCTGGAGCCGGATATCGTTGGCGCGCAACCGCTTCTGGAGCTGCTCCGCACCAGCGATCACCGCAACGACCCGACGATCCGACGACAGTTCGTCGACGTGCACACGATCCAGCACATCCTGGGCATCCTCAAGCTCCGGCTGCGCACCGCAGCCAACGAGGGGCGTCCGCCAGGGGCGGAGGGCTCGATCACGAAGCTGCTCTCGACGGAGGGCCAGTACCTCGCTGCGGACACCGCATTGCGCGCCCTCGGCCCGGCCGGCGTCCTCGAGAACCCCTGGACCGAACTGCTCACCGGCGCCCTGGGCCTGCGGATCGGCGGCGGAACCGACGAGATCATGAAGAACGCGATCGCCGAACGCGTCCTGGGACTCCCGCGTGAACCACGCGTCCAACAGCAGTGAGAAAGGCTCCCGACGATGACCGATGACGTGCACCTCCCCCGCAGGCTCCGTGCCGTCGGGATCGCAGGCAGCCTTCGCGCCGGCTCCTACAATCAGTTGTTGCTCGACAACATCATCCGGCTGAGCCCGGACGAACTGGAGATCGAGCCGTTCACCCGGCTGGCCGAGATTCCGCCGTTCAACGAGGACGACGCCCGCCAGGGCGGACCCGCCGTCGTGGCCGAGTTGCGAGAGGCGGTTCGCGCTGCCGACGTTCTCGTCATCGCGACGCCCGAGTACAACTACGGAGTCCCCGGGGTGCTCAAGAACGCACTCGACTGGATCTCGATCCCACCAGGGAACTCCGGGCTCGAGGGCAAGGTGGTGGCGCTCATGGGCGCATCGCCGAGCATCCTCGGCACGGCGCGCGCGCAATCCCAACTGCGTCAGTCCTTCGTGTTCACCCAGTCCCATGTGGTGAACCATCCGGAGGTCTTCGTCACCCGAGCGCACACCCGCTTCGAGGACGGCACACTCATCGACCCCGGGGCCACGAAGCTCATCGGGCAGCTGCTGGAGAACACCGTCAAGCTGGTGCGCGTCCTCGGGTCGACCAGCGAGCCCGCCACCGCTCCGGGGGCCGAGCTTTGAGCGGCCCTCTCGCCGGAGTACGCGTGCTGGAACTCCAGGGCATGGGTCCACTGCCCTTCGCCGGCATGCTGCTCTCCGACCTCGGCGCGGACGTCGTGCGCATCGACCGTCTCGCACCGCGCGGTGAGGCACTGCTGGAGCACGAGCCGGTCGGGAGAGGCCGCCGCTCCGTGGCACTCGATCTCAAGAACCCAGACGCCGTCGAGACATTCCTCCGCCTCTGTGAGAGCGCGGATGCGGTGATCGAGGGCTTCCGACCCGGCGTGGCCGAACGTCTCGGCATCGGTCCCGAGCCCTGCCGTGCACGCAACCCGCGTCTGGTCTACGGGCGCATGACCGGTTGGGGCCAGGACGGCCCACTCGCCCAGACGGCCGGCCACGACATCAACTACATCGCGCTCGCCGGTGCGCTCCACGGCATCGGGACACCCGATCGCCCCGTCCCGCCCGGCAACATCGTCGGCGACTTCGCCGGCGGCGGCATGTTGCTCGCCCTCGGTGTCGTCAGCGCGCTTCTCGAGGCGAGGTCGTCCGGACAGGGCCAGGTGGTCGATGCCGCGATCGTGGACGGGGCGGCGCTCCTCACCACCGCGATCCACGAACTCATCGGCACCGGAGAGTGGTCCGAGAAGCGCGGCAGCAACGTCCTCGACGGCGGTGCCGGTCACTACGACGTGTACGAGACGGCCGATCACCAGTTCGTCGCGATCGGCGCACTGGAGTCCCGGTTCTACAACGACCTGTGCGACCGTCTGGGTGTCGAAGTCGACCGTACGGCCGACGCGGCAGCGACACGGTCCACGTTCGCCGAGCTGTTCGCCACCCGGACCCGCCAGGAGTGGTGCGACCTGCTCGAGGGCACCGATGCGTGCTTCGCGCCGGTGCTCAGCCCGACGGAGGCGACCCGGCATCCCGCGAACCTCGCTCGTAGCGTCTTCGTCGAGGTCGGCGGCGTCGTACAACCAGCTCCGGCCCCGCGGTTCTCCCGCACGCCTCCTCGGCTCCCCGCGCCGGCGGCCGCGCCCGGCGCACACACTCGTGCGGTCCTGGGCGAGTGGGGCGTCGACACCATGGCGATCGACGATCTCCTCGCCAGTGGTGCGGCCGGCGAGCGTCCGCAATCACCCGTGAACGAAGGGAACAGTTGAATGACCGATGAGCGCTTCAGCGCCGACGATCGTGCGGAAATCATCGAGACCTGCACGAAGATGACCTACTACATCGACGAGCGCCGGTGGGCTGACCTCCACGAGGTCTTCACCGAGACCATCACTTTGGACTACACCGGCGTCTTCGGTGGCGCTCCGACCGACACGCCGCGCGCCGACTACGTCAAGAACGCCGAGCGCCTGCTCGGCAACCTCGACGCGACGCAACACCAGGTGTCCGGTCACCTGGTGAGCGGCTCGGGTGACGAGGCCAGGTGCATCTCGCAGGTCGTGGCCACCCACGTGAAGCCCAACAACACCGGTGGACCACTGTGGACCTCCGGTGGTCAGTACGACATGGGTCTCCGGCGAGGCGAGGACGGCTGGCGGATCAGCTCGGTGTGCGCGGTCCAGCGATGGTGCACGGGCAACCGCGAGGTGATGAGGCTCGGCCGGCTCAACGTGTAGAGCCACGCCGACGGGTTCCCCAATGTCACATCGGCTCACTTCACGACCCGCAATGTGACATTGGGGAACCTCAGCGGAGCGTGACCGGCAGCCCGGCCGAGACCAGCACCACGGACTCGGATTCGGCGGCCAGCGACGCGTTGACCCGGCCCAGCAGGTCCCGGAACCGGCGACCCGACGCCGTCGCCGGGACCACCCCGCTGCCCACCTCGTTGCTCACCGCGACCACCCGCACCGACGCCGATCGCCAGGCACTCAGCAGGTCCTCGACGTCCGCGTCGACCGCACTGAAATCGCCACTGCGCCAAGCATCGTGGCGGTCGAGCCGGCCCGCCAGCCAGGTGCCGACGCAGTCGAACAGCACCGGATCGCGCGCGCTCCGCAGCGCCACCGCCGCGTCCGCCGTCTCGACGGTGTGCCAGCCCTCGGGCCGTCGGGCCCGGTGCGCGGCCACCCGCTCCGCCCAGTCGGCGTCGCCGTCGTCGGTTCCGCCCGTCGCCAGGTAGAGCACCCTCGGCTCGGCGGCGAGCAGACGTTCGGCGTAGGTGGACTTTCCCGCGCGGGCACCGCCCAGCACCAAGGTCCGGGAGGCGCCGGGCGGGCGGAGCGGCGCCGCGCCGATCAAAACGACCGCACCGTCGTCGAGAACCCTTGCACCCCAATGACTCAGCCGCTCGACAAGCTCGGGCAGCGGCGGGTTGTGGTGGCCCAGGTGCACGGCGACCACGTCGGTGCCGTCGGTGACCGCGCCGGCCTCGCGGAGCGCCGCCAGCGTCCGCGGGAAGCTGGTCAGGTCGTGGTGGTCGCCGCCGTGGTCGGTCTTCGTGCCGAACGTCTCCTCCAGGAACACCGCGTCGTAGGCGGCGCCGCGGACGCGGGCCAGGGAAGCCCCGCTCAGCGGCCCGGTGTCGGTGGCCCACAACAACCTTCGGCCGTCCGGCCCGGCGAGGTCGTAGAGCACGGCGTCACCCTCGCGCACCGCCCAGTGGGTGGCGGCCAGCACCCGCACCAGGTACCCGCCCAACGTCACCGTGTCCCCCGCCGCGACCGGCACGAACCGCACCGGGTCGTCCGGACCGACCCAGTCGCGACACAGGTCCAGCGCCTCCGGCGGGCCGAGGACGTCCAGCGGTTCGGTCCGGCCCGCCCACGACCGGAACAGCAACGCCACCGGGCCCACGTGGTCCGGATGGGCGTGGGTGAGCAGGACGTGCCGCACCCCGGCGAGGGTGCGACCCCACCGGACCGCCGCGCGTGGCGCCTCCGGCCCGCAGTCCAGCAGCAGCACGTCGTCGACCAACGCGGAGGTCTGCCCCCGGATGTCGCCGCGGGCCGCGGCCAGCATGCAGGACGCGCAGGTACAGAACGGATTCGGCCAGCCGTCCGCGGCGCCGGTACCCAGCAGGACCAGTTCCATCAGCCCGCCACCGAGCCGTCGCCCGGCCGGCTGCGAACCGGCAGCACCGCCAGCCCGCCGGGCCGGTCCAGCACCTCCACCCGGGCGCCGTAGACCCGGTCGATCGTCTTCGCCTGCAACACCTCTCGCGGCGTCCCGTCCGCGACCACCCGGCCGCCGTCGAGCAGCACCAGCCGGCGCGCGTACTGGGCGGCGAGCGTCAGGTCGTGCATGGCCGCGACCACGGTGAGGCCGTCGGCCGCCCTCATGCTTTCCACCAGGTCCAGCACCTGCTGCTGGTGACCGATGTCGAGGGCGCTGGTCGGCTCGTCCAGCAGCAGCACCTGCGGTTCCTGCGCCAGCGCGCGGGCCAGGCCCACCCGCTGCAGTTCGCCGCCGGACAGCGCGGTGACGCGTCGGTGCGCCAACCGGGCCAGGTCCAGCCGCGCCATGATCTCGTCGGCCACGTCGCGGTCGTGCGCGGACTCGGTGCCGAACCTCGGCACGTGGGGCGTGCGTCCGAGCCGGACCAGTTCGGTCACCGTCACCCCCTCCGGCACCACCGGCCGCTGCGGCATCAAGGCCACCACACGCGACATCGCCCGGCGCGCAGTCTGCGAGGGGTCGAGGCCACCGACCGTGACCGTCCCGGTTGACGGCACCAGCCCGGCCAGGGCGTGCAGCAGGGTGGTCTTGCCCGCGCCGTTCGGTCCCACCATCGCGACCCACTCGCCGGGCCGCACCAGCAGGTCGATCCCGTCGAGCACCGGGACGCCGCCCCGGCTCGCCCCGAGCCCCACACACTCCACGGCCGGCGGCACACCCGGCGCCCCGACTCCCCCGCTCATGCCACGCCCCGGCTGCGACGCAGCACCAGCAGGAAGAACGGCGCACCGATCGCGGCCGTCACGACGCCGATCGGCAACTCGGCCGGCGCCAGCGCCCACCGAGCGACCACGTCGGCGAGCACCAGGAACGCCGCACCCAGCAGCAACGACAACGGCAGCAGCAACCGGTGCCCGGGCCCGACGACCAGTCGGATCGCGTGCGGCACCACGATGCCGACGAACCCGATCAGCCCGCTGACGCTGACCACCGCGGCCGTCCCGAGGGTCGCGGCGCCCACCAGGACCAGCCGCACCCGAGCCGGATTCACGCCCAGGCTGGCGGCCTCCACGTCGCCGACCGCCATCACGTCCAGCGTCCGCCGGTGCAGCAGGATCACCACCGCGGCGACCACCACGTACGGCAGCACCACCCGGATGTCGGTCCAGCCGTCGGTGCTGAGCCGGCCCAGCAGCCAGCTGTAGACCTGCCGCAGCGTCTCGTCGTAGCGCTGCATCAGGAAGGTCTGGACGGCGTTGGCGAAGGCCGCGACCGCAACGCCGGCCAGGATGATCACCACCTCGCTGCGGACCCCGCCGATGCCGCGGCCCAGGAGGTACGTCGCGGCCACCGCGAGCACCCCGCCGACGAACGCGGCGACCGGCACCCCGTAGGCGACGCCGGCGCCACCGGCCACGATCGCCACCGTCGCGCCGAGGCTGGCGCCGCTGGACACTCCGAGCAGGTACGGATCGGCCAACGGGTTCCGGAAGACGCCCTGGTAGGCGGCGCCCGCGATGGCCAGGGTCGCGCCGACGAGGGCACCGAGCACCACCCGCGGCAGCYGGATCTGCCACAGGATCGCGTGCTGTTGCGGGGTCAGCCCCGAGTCCACGTGCACACCGGGGATCGCGTCGAGCAGGTCCAGCAGCACCGACCGGGCGGTGAGCCCGGCCGGACCGACCAGCACCCCGACGAGCAGCGCGGCCATCAGGATCAGGACTGCCGCCGCGAGCACCAGCGCGGACCGTCCCCGGCGCGGACCGGTGTCGACGCGCGACGCCGCCGTGGTCCCGGCGGGCCCGGTGCCGGCGGCCGGGACGGTCACCCGACGGGCGCCGGCTGGGCGGCGAGCACGCCGCCGATCGCGGTCACCAGGTCCACCACCCGCGGGCCCCAGCGGCTCGAGACGTCCTCGTCGAGCACGTGCACCCGGCCGTCCCGGACCGCGGCCATCCCGGACCAGCCGGGCCGGGCGGCAACCTTCTCCGCGGTGACGCCGCAGCACTGGCCGTCGGCCAGGAAGATCAGGTCGGGGTCGGCGGCCACCACGTACTCGGCCGACAGCTGCGGGTAGGCGTCCCCGGCGCCGGCCGCGTCGGCGATGCTCCGCAGCCCGAATAGGCCGTAAATCTCGCCGAGGAAGGTCTGGCCCGAGATGGTGAAGAGGGTGTCGTCGAGTTCGTGGAAGTAGGTGGATACACGGCCCGAGGCTCCGCCCGAGGTCGATGCACGACCCGGGGCTCCGCCCGAGGTGAACGGCTCGGCGCGGGGCGGGGCCGCCGCCACCGCCGCGTCGATCTCCCCGCGCATGGACGCCACCAGCGCCGCCGCGTCGGGCAGGTGTCCGGTGGCCGCGCCGATCCGCTCGATCTGCGAGTACGCGTCGTCGAGGTCGGCGGCCGCGGGCAGCAGCAGGGTCGGCACCCCGGCCGCCTTCAGCCCGGAGACCAGTCCGCCGGTGTCGTCCATCGCGATCACCAGGTCCGGCTGGTAGCCGAGGACCGCCTCCACGTTCGGGGAGAAGCCGGACAGGTCGGTCGTCGGCACGCCCGCCGGGTAGTCGGACAGCGCATCGACGGCCACCACCTGCTCGCCGGCGCCGAGCGCCCACAGCGTCTCGGTGGCGGTGGGACTGAGCGAGACCACGGCCTCCGGCCGCGCGGCGATCGTCACCTCGTCGCCGGATCCCGACGCCCCGGACCGCACGGTCACCGGGAACGTGCCGTCGCCGGCGGACGCGCCGCCGGACGCGTCGGTGCCCCCGGTACCGGTCGAGCCGCCGCAGGCCGCCGACGCGAACGTCGCCACCACCGCGATCAGCGCCGCGGCGACCATCCGTCCTCGACGCCGACGCGGAACTGACGCCCCGCGCCCGACCGTCGCCGCACCTGCCACCGACACACTGACCTCCGAGAGTTCGCTACGTGCCCGGCGGCCGGCGTCGGCCGCCGGATTGGCTCGACTAGTCGAGCGCGCCGGCCAGGTCCGCGAGCAGGTCCTCGACGTCCTCGAGACCCACCGAGAGCCGCACCACGCCGTCGGTGATCCCGACCGCCGCGCGACCCTCCGGCCCCATCGCGCGGTGCGTGGTGGTGGCCGGGTGGGTGATCAGCGACTTGGCGTCGCCGAGGTTGTTCGAGATGTCGATGACGCGCAGCGCGTCGAGCATCTCGAAGGCCCGCTTCTTGCCCTCGCCCTCGGGGGCCTCGAGTTCGAAGGTGACGACGGTGCCGCCGCCGCTCATCTGCCGCTTCGCCAGGTCGTACTGCGGGTGCGACTCCAGGTACGGGTACTTCACCCAGCGGATCGCCTTGTGTCCCTCCAGGAACTTCGCGATCTGCAGCGTGGAGTCCACCGTGTGCCGCAGCCGGACCGGCATGGTCTCCAGGCCCTTGAGCAGGGTCCACGCGTTGAACGGGCTCAGCGCGGGGCCGGTGTGGCGCATCAGGTTCTTGACCGGCCCGTCGATGAACTCCTCGCTGCCGAGGATCGCACCGCCGAGCACCCGGCCCTGGCCGTCGATGTGCTTGGTGCCGGAGTAGACCACCACGTCCGCGCCGAGGTCGAGGCTGCGCTGGAGCAGCGGCGTCGCGAAGACGTTGTCCAGCACCACCTTCGCGCCGGCGGCGTGCGCCATCTCGGAGACCCGAGGCACGTCGACSARSGACTGCATCGGGTTGGASGGCGTCTCGAAGAACACCGCRGTSGTCGGCACCGACAGTGCCTGCTCCCACTGCTCGAGGTCGTCGCCGTCGACGAAGACGGTCTCGACGCCCCAGCGGGGCAGGATCTCGTTGCACACCACGAAGCAGGAGCCGAACAGGCTGCGCGCGGCGACCAGCCGGTCACCGGCGCCGAGCAGTGCGCCCAGCGCGGTGAACACCGCGGACATGCCGCTCGCGGTGGCGAAGCAGGCCTCGGCGCCCTCGATCAGGCGCATCCGCTCCTCGAACATCTTCACGGTCGGGTTGCCGTACCGCGAGTACACGAAGTGGTCGACCTCGCCGGTGAAGGCGGCCTCCGCCGCACCGGCCGACTCGTAGACGAACCCCGAGTTGAGGAACATCGCCTCCGAGGTCTCCTCGAAGCCGGTGCGCATCACACCGCCCCGCACCCCGAGGGTGCCCAGGCCGACGTTCGGGGGAAGTTCCTTGTGGAACGCGCCGCCGCGGGGAATGCCACTCATGATTGCCTCCAGGGAAGTCCGACCGCGCGCCAGCCGGCTGCGCCGCGGTGACCGTCCGCGCCGATGCCACCCTCGAAGCCGTCGAGAACGTTGTAGGACGGGCCGATTCCGGCCGCGGTCGCGGCCTCGGCCGCGCCGATGGAACGCTGGCCCGAACGGCACAGGAACACGACCTCGCGCGCCTCGCCGCCGGTGATGCCGGCTTCCTCGAGCTGGTCGACGAAGTTGTCGTTGCGGGCGCCGCTGACGCTGACCCACTCGATCAACACCGGGGTCCGGCCCAGTTCCGAGGTGTCCGGAACCCCGACGAACCGCCACTCCGCGTCGGTACGACAGTCGACGAGGACCGCCCCGGGATGCTCGCGCAGCAGGTCCCATGCCTGCTCGGGAGTGATGTCGCCTGCGTAGCTCATGGGGACAGTTTTTCACAACCTCCCGGAGCGGCTCACGCGGCGGCAGCCTCCTTGACCGCGTGCCCCACCTGAGCACGCAGCGCGGCGAATCGCGGCGACCCCCGCAACTCGTCCGGGTCGACCCCCGAACGCGGCAGGTCCACCGTCAGATCCAGCGCGATCCGGCCCGGCCGTCGGCCGAGCACGACGATGCGCGAGCCGAGGAAGACCGCCTCGTCCGCACTGTGCGTGACGAACACAGTGGTTCGACGGGATGCCGCGCCGACCGTCCGCAGATCCTCCTGGAGCCGCTCGCGAGTCAGGGCGTCCAGCGCGGCAAACGGCTCGTCGAGCAGCAGCAGCGAGGTGTCCGCGGCCAGTGCCCGTGCGATGGCCACCCGCTGCTGTTGGCCGCCGGAGATCTCCCAGATCCGCCGGTCCGACATGGCGTCGAGACCGACCCGCACGAGCAGCTCCTCGCGCCGCGCGGCCCGCTCCGACCGCGGCACCCCGGCGTACTCGAGCGCCAGGTCGACATTGCCCCCGACGTTCTTCCACGGGAACAGCCGCGGCTGCTGGAACACCACGCCCGCGCTCACCCCCGGTTCCGGGGACCCGCCCGCGACGCTGATCTCGCCCGCGGTCGGTCGCTCGAAGCCGGCGATCAGCCGAAGCAGGGTGCTCTTGCCGCAGCCGGACGCCCCGACCAGCACCAGGAACTCCCCGGCGGGCACGTCGAGCGAGAGCGGCCCGACCGCGGTGACCTCCCCGTACGAATGGATGACGTCGCCGAGCCGGACGTGCGGCTCCGCGTCACCGGACGGCACCGGGCAGTCCCTCCGCGTACAGCGCCTGCTGGAAGACGGCCAGGTCCGGCGCGGCACCGATCTGCTTCTGCTCGGCCAGGAACTGCGCGGCGCTGTGCAGGTTGTTCGCCAGGTTGCCGGGCGCGCCCTCGGTGCCGAGCCAGTCCGGCGAGGACAGCGCGGCGGGCGCAAGGAAGACGCCCTGCTTCAGCTGTGCGGCCGCGTCCTGCCGGGTGCTTCCGATCTCCGCTGCCACCGCCTCCGCCGCCGCGGCCGGGTCGTCGGCGATGGCGGTCAGGGCCCGCGCCTGGGCCGTGCGCCAGGCGTCGACGACCTCGGGGTGCGCGGCGGCGAAGTCCGCGGTGACCACGCCCAGGTCGAGGGTGGGCTTGCCGGCGGCGGCCAGCTCACGGCTCGTGATCAGGGTCTTGCCGCCGCGGCGGAGCTCGTCGAGCGTCGGCAGCCAGGTGTAGACCGCGTCGACGTCGCCGCGCTGCCACGCCGCGAGCGAGGCCTGCGGCTGCAGGTCCACCAGCTGCACGTCGGAGGCCGACAGGCCGGCCTGGTTCAGCGCGGCGAGCAGGCTGTAGTGGGCGGTGGAGGCGAATGCGGTGCCGACCTTCCTGCCACGCAGGTCGGCCACGGACTCGATGCCGGTGCCGTTCCGGGCGACGAGCGCCTCGTTGTCGCCGGCCACGTCGAGCACGAACGCGACCCGGTACGGGATGCTCAGCGGTGCCGACAGTCCGCGCGCCACCGGGCTCGATCCGATCGCGCCGAAGTCGACCTCGCCCGCGACGAACGCGGTGTTGACGTCCGCTCCGGAGTCGAACTTCGTCCACTTGACGTTGTAGCCGGGCAACGCGTCCTCGAGCCAGTGACCGTTCTTGACCACCAGGTCGCCACTCGGAAAGGACTGGTACGCAACGCGGATGGTCGGCTTGTCGTTGCTCGCCGACGAGTCGACCGAGCAGGCCGCCACGCCCAGCGCGAGGACCGCTCCGGCCACAGCGACGGCCAGCACCCGGCGGGCCCGACTGACGGGGTTACTCATAGATTTCCTCTCCAGGGCACCGCGCGCCGTTCGGCGGCACGCAGCAGGGCGTCGATGACGAGTCCGGACAGTCCGATGGCGACGATGCCCACCAGCACCACCGGGGTGTTGTTGTAGTTCGAGGCGTCCTTGACCATGCCGCCGATTCCGGGCAGGCCGTTGAACAGTTCCGCGGCGACCACCGACGAGTAGGCGATGCCGACCGCGAGACGCACCCCGGTGAAGGTCTCCGGCAGCGCGGAGGGCACCACCACGTCGCGGATCACCTGGGCCCGGGTGGCACCGAGGGCACGCGCGGCCTCGATCAGGCCGACCGGGGCCGCGAGCACCGCGGCGGTCGTGGCGACGGCGGCCGGCGGCAGCGCCGCGAGGGCGAGCAGGGCGATCTTCGGCGCCTCGTCGATCCCGAGCCAGATCACCAGCAGGAACAGGTAGGCCAGCGGCGGCAGCGCCCGCAGGAACGTCAGCCAGGGTTCGAGGATGCGGCGCAACCAGCCGACGGTGCCCATCGCCAGGCCGAGCGCCACCCCGACGGCCACGCCGATCACCACGCCCGCCGTGACCCGGCGCAGCGTCATGTACAGGTGCTCCCACAGCAGGTGTCCCTGGTAGCCGCGGACCCCGTCGTGGGTGGTGGCGGCATCGACCGCGGCGCGCCAGACGGTCGCCGGGTACGGCACGAAGATCTCGTTCCACAGCCCGCTGACCGCGGCGAGCTGCCACAACCCCAGGAAGACCAGGACCGGCAGCAGCGGCACTGTGGCCCGGCCGCCGCGGCGAAGCCAGCCCGGCGTAGCCCCGGCGGGGGCCTCCCTGGGCGCCGCCGTCCCGGGCCGGGTGGCGGCGGCCGGGGCGCGGCGGGCGAGCGTCTCGGTCATGAGGAGCATTGCTACGCGGCGCCCGCGAGACGGTGAAGGGTTTCGCTCAGCCGTGACTCGAATGGTTGCGGCCCTGGTCGACCCCCACAACAATGCCTTGGCACAACCGCTGTTTGTGGCCCCTCAAATTTCGATGGTCTACCCATCCGGGGCCGGGCGGTGCATGATCGAAGACTGCCGCCTGTGCCTGGGACCGGACACGACTGTCCTGGACCGGACAGGACGTTAGGCAGGGCTTAGCTTAAGCTGAAAGCTCTCCACCTTTGCCTGATCCAGAGCACCGCGCCGCCTGTCCGCTAATCGAAAAGGTAGTTCGTTTCCGATGACTCAGAACCTCGCCCGCCCACTGCGCGTGGCCATCGTCGGGGCCGGCCCGGCCGGCATCTACGCCGCCGACGCCCTGATGAAATCCGATACCGCCGCCGGCCGCGGCGTCTCGATCGACCTCTTCGAACGCATGCCGGCCCCCTTCGGCCTGATCCGCTACGGCGTCGCGCCCGACCACCCCCGCATCAAGGGCATCATCACCGCCTTGCACAAGGTGCTCGACAAGGACCAGGTCCGCCTGCTCGGCAACATCGACTACGGCACCGACATCAACCTCGAAGACCTGCGTCGCTACTACGACGCCGTCATCTTCTCCACCGGCGCCAACGCCGACCGCGCCCTCGACATCCCCGGCATCGACCTCGACGGCAGCTACGGCGCCGCCGACTTCGTCTCCTGGTACGACGGCCACCCCGACGTGCCCCGCGAGTGGCCCCTCGACGCCGAGAAGGTCGCCGTCCTCGGCGTCGGCAACGTCGCCCTCGACGTCGCGCGGGTCCTCGCCAAGACCGGCGACGAACTGCTGCCGACCGAGATCCCGGCCAACGTCTACGAGGGCCTCAAGAACAACAAGGCCGTCGAGGTCCACGTCTTCGGACGCCGCGGACCCGCGCAGGCCAAGTTCACCCCGCTCGAACTGCGCGAACTCGACCACTCGCCGACCATCGAGGTCATCGTCGACCCCGAGGACATCGACTACGACGAGGGCTCCGAGGCCGCCCGCCGCGGCTCCAAGCAGGTCGACATGGTGGCGAACACCCTGCAGGACTGGGCCATCCGCGACGTGGGCAACCGCCCGCACAAGCTGTTCCTGCACTTCTTCGAGTCCCCCACCGAGGTCCTCGGCGAGGACGGCAAGGTCGTCGGTCTGCGCACCGAGCGCACCGCGCTCGACGGCACCGGCAACGTCAAGGGCACCGGCAAGTTCAACGACTGGGACGTCACGGCCGTCTACCGCGCCGTCGGCTACCTCTCGCAGAACATCGCCAAGCTGCCGTTCGACGAGCAGGCCGGCACGGTCCCCAACGAGGCCGGCCGCGTCATCGGCGACGACGGCGCGCCGCTGGCGGGCACCTACGTCACGGGCTGGATCAAGCGCGGCCCCGTCGGCCTCATCGGCCACACCAAGGGTGACGCCAACGAGACCGTGGCGAACCTGCTCGCGGACGCCCCCGACCTGGTCGGCGCCGCCGAGCCCGACGAGGACGCAGTGGTGAAGTTCCTCGACGAGAAGCAGGTCCCCTACACCACCTGGGACGGCTGGTACCGCCTCGACGCACACGAGCGTTCGCTCGGCGAGCCCGAGGGCCGCGAGCGCATCAAGGTCGTCGAGCGCGAGGACATGCTGCGCGCTTCCAAGAAGTAGTTTCCGACCGGTACTGCGGCGCTCGACCCGTCACGGGTCGGGCGCCGCAGTGTTTTCCCTCACAGGTGGCATGCTCTTATCGTGTTTGACGCTCACGTTCACATCCTCGATCCCCGGTTCCCGCTGGTCGAGAACAACGGCTACCTCCCGGAGCCGTTCACCATCGCCGACTACCGCGCCCGCGTCGACGGATTCGGGGTGGACGGCGGCGCCGTGGTGACCGCCTCGTACCAGGGCACCGACCAGTCGTACCTGTTCGCGGCCCTGCAGGAGCTGGGTCCCGGCTGGGTGGGGGTCGCCCAACTCGACGCCGACGCCACCGACGAGGACATCCTCGCGCTGGACCGGGCCGGCGTCCGCGCCTTGCGGTTCAACCTGCGGCGCAGCGCAACCGACATGAAGCTGTTGACGACGCTGGCCCTGCGCGCCTGGGACCTCGCCGGCTGGCACGCCGAGTTCTACGTGGACGCCTCGCTGCTGCTGTCCCTGGAACCGGTGTTCAAGAAGCTCCCCGCGGTGAGCATCGACCATCTGGGCATGTCCACCCGCGGGCTGCCGTACCTGCTGGACCTGGTGGACCGGGGCGCGAAGGTCAAGGCCACCGGGTTCGGCCGGGCCACCATCGACGACGTCGGCGACGCCCTGCGCCGCCTGCACGCGGTGAACCCGTCGGCGCTGATGTTCGGCACGGACCTCCCCGGGACCCGGGCGCGACGGGCCTTCGAGGCCGCGGACCTGGACCTGGTGACCGAGGCGGTCGGCGACGACCTGGACGCCGTGCTCAGCGGCAACGCCCGCGCCTGGTACCGGCTGACCGACCCGTCCCCCAGCTGAGAGCGGCCCACAGCTAGGCGAGAAGGACTGCGCCGAACCAGATTCCGGCCGCGATCAGGGCGCCGAGCAGTTCCACCAGCATCGACAGTCCCACCGCCTTGGTGGCGTGCACTGTGGCACGCCAGGCGTCGGCATGGGTTCGCCGACGGCCCGCCTCGGCCAGGTAGGTGCCCAGCAGGAATCCGATCAGCAGACCGATCACCGGCACCACGAAGAAGCCGACGATGCCGAGCAACCCGCCGACCACCAGCGACCGCGTCGGTACCCCGGCGTCGCGCAACCGGCGTCCCGGCCAGGTGTACTTGACGACGCCCGACACCACCAGCGCGGCCGAGGCGACGCCGAACACCGCCCACGCGCTGCCGGTGCCCTCGACGATCGCCCACACCGCGATCGCCCCGAAGATCAGCAGCGCGCCGGGCAGGATCGGCACCACGATCCCCACCAGCCCCACCACGATCGCCAGACCGACCAGTACCTCCGCGCCCGTGCTCACGGGCGTCACTGTGCCAGACCGGATCCGGACACCGGGTCAGCCGCCGCGACGGCGCAGGTGTTCTTCTTCGTCTCGGCGATCGGCAGCCACGTGCTGCACGGCGCGCGGCGCGACACCGACAACCAGTTCGTGCACGGCGGCGTCGGCCTGCACCTGTCGATGACGCTGCTCGTCGTCGGCGAGATGGGCGGATTCGCGGTCCTGCTGGCCGGTTTCGTGTGGGGCGAGCTACTGGGCTGACGCCTGCCCCGCGGCCGCCTGGTGCAACGAGAGCACGTTGCCGTGCGGGTCCCGGAACCAGGCGACGCGGGTGCCGTCGGGGGCGGTCCACGCGTCGTGCTCGTCCTGGTCCATGCCCTGGTACCGGGTGAACTCCACCCCCTTGGACCGCAGCTCCTCCACCCCGGCGTCCAGGTCGTCGAGCTGCCAGCCGAGCACCGTGTACCCGGTGTCCTCCTTGGCCTGCACCAGCGTGACCCGCAGGTTGGTGCCACCGCCGTCGACGACCAGGGCGAACTGGGTGCGCTCGACGAGCCGGAGACCGAGCGTGTCGACGTAGAACATCGACGACACGTCCAGATCGGTGCTGGCGACGAACGCGACGAGCCGACCGGGGAACGTCATCGCTCCACTGTGCTCGGTGACAGCGGAACAGGCAATACCCCGCCCACCCGTGACCCGCGGCACACCCCACCGCAGAATCAAGTTAACGTCTGTTCAACACGCCCCACCATGCCCAGAACGCCAGACCCAGAACGAGGAGAACCGTGTCCGCCGAAGACGCCGCCGTTACATCCCCCGTCACTCAGCAGCACGGGTCGGGGAAGGGCCCCCTCGCGGGCGTCCGAATCATCGAGCTCGCCGGGATCGGCCCCGGCCCGCACGCCGCACTGCTGCTCGCCGACCTCGGCGCCGACGTGATCCGGGTGCAGCGCGCCGGCATGATCCCCGGCCCCGACCTGCCTCACGACCAGACCCAGCGCGGGCGCCGCATCGTCGAGGCGAACCTCAAGGACCCGGCCGACATCGAGAAGGTCCTGGGACTGATCGAGCGCGCCGACGTGCTGATCGAGGGCTTCCGCCCCGGCGTCACCGAGCGGATGGGCCTCGGGCCCGACGCGGCGCTCGCCCGCAACCCGCGCCTGGTCTACGGCCGGATGACCGGCTGGGGCCAGGAGGGCCCGCTGGCGCAGTCCGCCGGCCACGACATCAACTACATCTCGCTGACCGGCGTGCTGCACGCGATCGGCCGTCAGGGTGAGCGACCGGTGCCGCCGCTGAACATGGTCGGTGACTTCGGCGGCGGCTCGATGTTCCTGTTGTTCGGCATCCTCGCCGCACTGGTCGAGCGGCAGAGCTCCGGCAAGGGCCAGGTCGTCGACGCGGCGATGGTCGACGGCACCCTCGCCCTCTCGCACATGATCTGGAGCTTCCGCGGCCAGGGCGTGTGGTCCGACGAGCGCGGAGTGAACATGCTCGACACCGGCGCCCCGTACTACGACACCTACGAGACCGCGGACGGCAAGTACATGGCCGTCGGCGCCATCGAGCGCCAGTTCTACGCGGTGCTGCTCGAGGGTCTCGAGCTGGACCCGGCCGAACTGCCCGCGCAGAACGACACGAAGGCGTGGCCCGAGCTGCGCAAGGTGTTCACCGAGCGCTTCCTGTCCAAGACCCGCGACGAGTGGGCCGCGATCTTCGACGGCACCGACGCCTGCGCCACCCCGGTGCTCACGTTCGCCGAGGCCTCGGACAACCCGCACATCGCGGCCCGCGGGTCGCTGGTCGAGATCGACGGCGTCACCCAGCACTACCCGGCGCCTCGCTTCTCGCGCACCGCCACCGACGAGCCGGCGCCGCCGGCCCGTACCGCGACCGACATCGACACGATCTGGAGCTGAGCCGCTCCACCTCCGCACAGCAGGACGCTCGGCCGGGGCACCCCCGCCGAGCGTCTTGCTGTCTGGAGAAAGCCACTGGCGCCGGTGATCTCCACCCGGGCGGGCCCACCGCCGCCGGCGGCCGGTCCACCCGGGCCGTCGGCTCGACAGAGATGCCTCACACCACCATGGCCGGGCGCACCCGTTCGACGCCGCCGTCCAGCGCGCGGTACGCGGCGGCGACGCCCCGCACCCCGGCCCGCAGGGACTCCTCGTCGAGCGCGTAGGGCAGTCGCACGTAGCGCTCGAAGGCGCCCTCGACGCCGAAACGGGGACCCGCGGCGAGCAGCACCCCGTGGTACGGCGCGGTCGCTGCCAGCGCCGTCKACATCGGCGAGGGCAGCTGAAACCACAGCGCCATCCCGCCGCTGCCGACCTGGCACCGCCACTGCGGCAGCTCCTCCGCGACCGCCTCGAGCAGGGCGCCCCGCCGCCTGCGCAGCTGCTCGCGGCGCTGCGGCAGCACCAGCTCCGCCCCCTCGATCAGCGGTACCGTGGCCAGCTGTTCCAGCACCGCGGTGCCCAGGTCCTGGGCGGAGCGGGACGCGACCAGCGCCCCGATCATCGACGTCTCGGCCCGGATCCAGCCGATCCGCAGTCCCGGCCAGAACGCCTTGGACGCCGAGCCGACGGTGATCACCTGCGCACGCCCCGGCCCCCGCGCGAACGAGGCCACCGGCGGCGGCGCGTCCATGTCGAGGCCCAGGTCCGTCATCGTCTCGTCGACGATCAGCGTCATCGACGTCTCGCGCGCGATCTCGACCAGCTCCGCGCGGCCCGGCTCGTCGAGGCAGAATCCGGTCGGGTTGTGGAAGTCCGGGATCAGGTAGGCCAGTCTGGCCGCGGTTTGCCTTGCGCTGCTGCGGATTCCATCGAGATCCCAGCCCTGTTCGGACAGCCGGAGCGGCACCGGCACCGGCCGGGCACCCGCGCGCCTGATCGCCTCGATGGCGTTGGTGTAGGTCGGGTGGTCGATCAGCACCCGCTCACCGGGCGCGGTCAGCAGGCCGAGGAGCAGCACCAGCGCCTGCTGGGCACCGGAGGTGATCATGATCTGTTCGGGCTCGGTGGGCAGCCCGCGTCGGCAGTAGCGGTCGGCGACCGCCCTGCGGAGCACCTCGATGCCGGCCGGTTCCATCCCGTGACCGGCGAGGTGCGCCGGCAGTTCCTCCAGGGCCGACGCGAACGCGGCCTGCACCTGCGGGACGGCCGCGGACATGGCGGCGCAGGTCAGGTCCACCGGCGGCGCCGAGCCCTCCTCGTCCGCGGACACCGCCCGGAGCGACGCCGCGGCCCGCACCACTCCCCCGGACCGGCCCGCACCGCCGACGACGGCCGGCAGCGCGACGGTGCTGCGCGAACCTTGCCTGCTCTGCAGGTAGCCCTCCTCGCGCAGGACGGCGTACGCCGAGGTGATGGTGGTCCGGCTCAGCTCCAGGACCGCCGCCAGGTCGCGCTCGCTGGGCAGCGCGACGCCGATCGGAATCCGGCCGTCGAGGACCAGCAGACGCACGCTGTCCGCGAGCGCCCGGTACGCGGGCACGCTCAGCCTGCGGCGGCCGCCCCGGTCGTCGCCTGCCCCGTCCGCGTCCCGCGGTTCGTCGCCCCGGCCCCGGTCGCCCTGCCACTTGCCGAGGTCGCGGGCCAGGGTGGTTGCGCCGAGCACTCTCACTGCCATAGAGGCCAGTATTGAGCCAATGGCCACTGATTTCAATGCCAGCAGGTGGCGGCGTCCGGGAACCACCTCGCCCCGTGCCGCGACGACACCCCAGAGATCCGAAGGGTCCAGATACACCAAACTGGATATTTGCAATAAGTCCAGTGGCCCGCAGGATGAGCACATGATCCCCGCGCTGACCATCCTCGCCGTCGTCCTCGGCGCCGCCGCGCTCTACCTCGCCGCCCGCCGCTCGAACGGCGGCCAGGTCTTCCGGCTCGAGCAGTTCCGCCCTGCTGCACCGCTGGCCGGAGTGCTTCCGGAGGAACGCGACGCCGCCCGCGCCCGCCACGACCTGGAGGCGGTCCGGGCCCGGCAGAACGTCGAGTTCCTGACGAAGTCCGCGCCGCACCACTAGAGCGGAAAGGGTCCAGTCCACCAAACTGGACTGCATGCGCCGGTCGACCCCTCCCCCCTGACGCATACTGGGGTCGTGCCCGACGTCCGATACACCCTCTTCGACACCGCGATCGGGCGGTGCGCACTGGCCTGGGGCGATCGCGGCGTGGTCGGGGTCCAGTTGCCGGAGGGCAGCGACGTCGCCACCCGAGAACGGATCCGGGCCGAGTTCCCTGCCGCTGTCGAATCGGATCCGGACGCCGTCGGCCGGCGGGCCGTCGAGGCCGTCACCGAGTTACTGGTCAGCGGCCGGGACCCCCGCGCTCAGGTGCCGCTCGACCTGAGCCAGGTTCCCGAGTTCGATGCGCGGGTGTACGCCGTGACCAGGACGATCACGGCCGGGTCCACCCTCACCTACGGGCAGGTGGCCGACCGGGTCGGCAGCCCCGGTGCGGCGCAGGCCGTCGGACAGGCGTTGGGGCGCAACCCGATTCCGCTGCTGGTCCCGTGCCACCGGGTGCTCGCCGCCGGCGGCAAGGTCGGCGGGTTCTCCGCCCACGGCGGCGCCGTCACCAAGCGCGTGCTGCTCGCCCTCGAGCACGTGCCGGGTTTCGACGAGCCGACGCTCTTCTAGTCCCCCGGCCGCGAGGCCTCCGCGCACCCTGGGCGGGGGTGCCGAACATCAGCAGACCGACCGCAGGTGGTGTCCGCGGGCTCCGGCGCCGGGCCGTCGCCGACACCGCCTCGGATTCACCGGGATTCGACGAGCAGCCGGCCAACGCCGGCATTACCGAGAGGGCACCGACAGCGGGCGTCCGGAAGCGCAGTCCCGGGACCCTGGCGCACCGCAAAGCCGCGCCCAGGCCCGAAACGCCGTCGGAGCGCTTCCACACGGCCCGCGGCGTAACAGGTAGTCCACTACGCGCGACCGCGGACGAGTCCAGCACCAAGATTGAGGAACTGCGGAACCGCACCTGTCCCAGAAATGCCGGGGAGCCTGTTGATGATCTGTTCTGTCCTGTTCCATGGCGACGTCGTGCTGACCGCAATCGCCGGCGGACTCGACCGCATGTCGACTGCCCGCAACGCGTCGGGGGACGCGGTCGGCAAGCTGCAGACGGCGCTACGCAACTGGGACCCGCACTGCCTGCCCGCACAGGACCTCGCACCGACCTACTGCGCGGAGACCGCCGCCGCCGTCCGCCGGTTCAAGGTCACGGTGCTCGGCGAGCCGGAGACGAGCGCGACGGACGTGGCGGGACCGGAGATCGTGTTGCACCTGGACCGCCTGCAGGCGACGGCGGAGAGCCGAGGGGCGGACCCGCTGCCACGGGTCCGCCGCAACGTTTGGCGGCTGAGCACCGACGCGTCCTGGGACCCGACCCTGCTGGCCTACGCAGAGGCGGTGCGGACCATGCAGTCGCGGCCGGCGCACGACCCCACCAGTTGGGCCTTCCAGGCCGAGCTACGAGCGCGTTTCGGCGCCGCCGTCGCCGCTGCGGGCGCCGCGAGCAGCGGCCACGGCAACTGGTTCTTCCTACCCTGGCACCGGATGCACCTGCACTACTTCGAGCTGATCGTCCGGGACACCGTCGCCGCCAACGGCGGGCCCACCGACTTCGCTTTGCCCTACTGGAACTACGGCAACCCCGCCCCGCAGAACGCGCTGCCACACCCGTTCCGCGACACCGGCCTCCGGCTGCCGGACGGCTCGCCGAACCCTCTGGCCCTGCCGTCCCCGCTGCGCAACGCCGACGTGATGGCGGGCGCCGCGTTGAGCCCGAGCATCACCTCCACGTTCACCGCCATGTGGCAGCCGTCGTTCGCGGAGCCGAACCGCACCGGGTTCTCCGGTCAGCTCGAAAACGTGCCGCACGGCAGCGTGCGCGTCGCGGTGGGCGGCGGGTGCGACTCGGGGCCCGGCGCCCTGATGAGCAGCGCCGTCCGCGGCGCCCTCGACCCGGTGTACTGGCTGCATCACGCAAACCTCGACCGGCTGTGGGTGCAGTGGCTCGAACGCCACTCGAATCCGTCGGACCCGGCCTGGATCGATGCGGAGTTCGAATTCTTCGACCCGACCGGGACGCCGGTGCGCTGCCGGGTCGGCGACGTCCTCGACCATACCGAGCAACTCGGCTACCGCTACGACGACCAGCCGCAGGCGTCGGCGTCCTCGCGGCGCCTGGTCGCCGTCGCGCCGACACCGATGCGCGTCGCCGCCACCGACGGCCCGTTCGAGGTGACGGGTCGGGTCACCACGCAACTCGTCGTCCCCGACAGCTGTGTGGAGGCGGTGGCGCACGCGCCGGAGACCGCCGCCGCCGCGGGCTTCGGGGCGGTGCTGCTCGCCGTCGACGGACTCGCGGCGGACCGCACCCCCGGCGTCGCCTACCAGGTGTACCTCAACGTCCCCGACCCGACCGCCGATGCCCTCCCGGACCAGCACCTGGCCGGCACCTTCGCGGCATTCGGCCTCGACGCCGACCCCGACGCGGGGCCGGCGCGGGCCGCGGTGGGGTTCACCTTCGACGTCACCGCGCTGGTGCAGATCCTCGCGCCCGCACGGCGGTGGGACCCGCGGTCGCTGACCGTCACCGTGCAGGCGGTGCTGCCGACCACCGGGGCGCACGAGCGAGCCGCGGAGTGTGGGCTGCCGACGGCCACCGAGCGTCCGCTGCACATCGGTCGGGCCGAGCTGCTGGTCGGCTGAGCGCAGAGACTAACGCCTCCACAGACAACCCTGCCCCGCGTACGGGTACGCGGGGCAGGGTTGTCTGTGCCGGTTGTGTCGACGCTGAGGTCAGCGCAGAACGTCCCGGCGGACGATGGTCTCGTCGCGGCCGGGGCCGACGCCGATGCACGACATGTACGCGCCGGAGAGCTCCTCGAGTCGCAGCACGTACGCCTGCGCGTTGGCCGGCAGGTCCTCGAAGGTGCGGGCGGCCGAGATGTCCTCGGACCAGCCGGGCATCTCCTCGTAGATCGGCTTGGCGTGGTGCACTCCGGTCTGCGACATCGGCATCTCCTCGACCCGCTCGCCGTCCACGTCGTATGCGACGCAGATCGGGATGGTCTCGAGGCTGGAGAGCACGTCCAGCTTGGTGAGGAAGTAGTCGGTGATGCCGTTGACGCGGGTCGCGTACCGGGCGATGACCGCGTCGAACCAGCCGGTGCGGCGGCCGCGACCGGTGGTCACGCCGACCTCCCCGCCCTTGTCCGCCAGGTACTCGCCGAACTCGTCGAACAACTCCGTCGGGAACGGACCGGAGCCGACGCGCGTGGTGTACGCCTTGAGGATCCCGAGCACCGTGGTGATCTTGGTGGGGCCGATGCCCGAGCCCACCGCGGCGCCGCCGGAGGTGGGGTTCGAGGACGTCACGTACGGGTAGGTGCCGTGATCGACGTCGAGCAGCGTGCCCTGGGAGCCTTCCAGGAGCACCGTCTCGCCCGCGTCGAGGGCCTGGTTCAGCCGGAGCCGGGTGTCGGCGATGCGGTGCTTGAAGCCCTCCGCCTGCGCGAGCACCTCGTCGACGACCTGCTGGGGGTCGAGGGCCTTGCGGTTGTAGATCTTGACCAGCACCTGGTTCTTGAATTCCAGTGCCGCCTCGACCTTCTGAGTGAGGATCTTCTCGTCCAGGACGTCGGCCGCGCGGACCCCGACGCGGGCGATCTTGTCCTGGTAGCACGGGCCGATTCCACGGC
>NZ_JBFUJP010000049.1:0-35218 GCF_056401315.1 Rhodococcus sp. P4_F5
GTTGGTGGCGCCGTCCTTGAACTGGACGGTGCCGGTGGCGCCGGCGGGGGCGACGGTGGCGGTGAGGTCGACGGCGGTGCCGGTCTTGGCGGTSGCCGGGACGTTCAGYGTGGTGGTGGTGTCGACGATGACCGGGTCCGTGGTGACCTGGACGTTGGAGGCTGCCGAGGTGGACGKRCGGTTGGTSGCGTCACCGGAGTASACGGCGGTGACGGAGTGYGCRCCGKYSGTGGTGAAGGTGTGGTTCAGCGTCGCGGTGCCGTTGTTGACGGGGATTGCGCCGCCGATGTTGGTGGYGCCGTCCTTGAACTGGACGGTGCCGGTGGCGCCGGCGGGGGCGACGGTGGCGGTGAGGTCGACGGCGGTGCCGGTCTTGGCGGTGCCGGGGACGTTCAGGGTGGTGGTGGTGTCGACGATGACCGGGCCCGGGTTGCTCACCGTGATGGTGGCCAGGGGGCCGGCGCCGGCGTTGAGTGGCGCGCTCTGCGAATCGCGCGGGGTGCACCGGGTGGGTGCCCACTGGGTGCCGAGGAAGCTGGCCTTGGCCAGGGAGGTGCTGAAGGACTCCATGGCGCCGTGGTTCGCGGCGTTGCCCGTGATCCGGACTCGCGGCGTGATCACGCCGGGCGCGACGGCCTTGACGGTCACGTCGATCGCCGGGAGCTGGTACCAGGTGTCTCCGCTAGTGGCGGAGCCGTCGAGGTTCTTCTTGGTCTTGGGAACCCGGATTCCGCCCTCGCTGTTGGTGGAGGTGGACGGGCCGTTGCCGATGACCTGGTTGTTTCCGGAGAGTCGGATGACGCGTCCGCTGGCGTCCGCATTGCCTGAGTCGTTGACCAGCAGGACGTTCGGCGCCACGTTGTCCAGGCCGATTGCGGTACCGGGTACCACCGCGCCGCTGACCCACTCGGTGTTGGCCGGGAGTTCGTAGTCGTACTTGATCCGAGAGAGGTTCGTGGTCGTCGCGCCCGAGTCCTTGTCGGGGTAGGAGGAAGCGTTGGGCTTGATGCGGTAGGTGAACACCTCGCCCGGTGCCACCGTCGCCGGTGCGTCGACCGTCATCGATGCGCTGACGTTCTTCTGGACGTCACCGATGATGCTGCCCGCGACGCAGGCGCTGTTGAAGGTGGTGGTCGCGGCGTTCGCCGGGGCTCCGATCAGCATCATTCCGGCGACGACCGCCGCGCTGGTGACCGGTACGGCAACGCGCCGCACTTGGGATCTCGACATGGAAACTCCTTGCGCTCGGCCCGGGGATGGCCTAGCCGAACATCGGGGGTGGGTGAAATCCACCACACTCTGTCATCGAAAACCGGAACTTGTTGCAGTTATCTGAAAAGGGCCAATAAGTTACCAAAGGGTAACGAGTAGGGTAAAACGCCAGTTGGGAGCGTCATCCATTCGGTCACGGTCCGGTGTCGAGTGCGACGGCTTGTCCGGTTTGGCCATTTTTCTGGAACGCGTTCGCTGGTCTGTTCGCGACTTGACCGGCGAGTTCGATGCGGGTAGGCGAGTCGATCGAACACTTGCCCGGAGGGTGCCGCGTGGCGACAGTCGGCGTGTGGATGTCGGCGGTCGTCGTTAGCGTCGGGACATGCGAATCAAGATGTGCGGAATCCATGTCGTCGACCCGGCCGCGGCATTCGAGTTCTACCGCGACGTCCTCGGCTTCGAGGAGTTGATGGCAATGCCGGAGTACAACCTGTACATCGTGCGGTCGCCGCAGGATCCCGACGGTGTGGGACTGCTGCTCGAGCCCAGCGACAACCCGGTCGCCGAGGCGTACCGCAGGGGCGTCTACGAGCAGGGCCTGCCGATCATCGTGTTCGGCACCCCGGACGTGCGTGCGGAGTACGAGCGCCTGTCCGCGCTGGGCGTGCGGTTCACCGGCGAGCCGACCGCGGACCAGTCCGGCACCTCGGCGGTCTTCGACGACACCTGCGGAAACCTGATCCAGATTCACCAGGACGAGTGACGGGCGGCGCCGAACCTGATGGCCGGCGCGCGAAAGAGTCCTGAAAACAGCGAAGGCGCCACCCGAATGAATCGGATGGCGCCTTCGAGCACTGTCGGGGTGGCGGGATTTGAACCCACGACCTCTTCGTCCCGAACGAAGCGCGCTACCAAGCTGCGCCACACCCCGTGCCCTGCTCACTGCCGTTGTTTTGGCAGCCAGCGAAGTCTAGCGCACGACTGCCGAAGAACGCGAAACGCCTGGTCGGAGGCCCTGTTTTGGCCCTCTGGAGGGGGATGCGACCAGTGTCAGCAGGGTCGCTTCCGGGCGGCAGCAGAACCGCGCCGGTGCGTACGGGGAGGTGCCCACGCCGGCGGAGACGTGCAGGCGCGTGTGGGCGCCCCACTTCGACGGACCCTTGACCCGGGACCGGTCCAGCTGGCAGTTGGTCACCAGCGCGCCGTAGAACGGCAGGCACAGCTGGCCGCCGTGGGTGTGGCCGGCGAGCACCAGGTCGTAGCCGTCGTCGGCGAATCGGTCCAGCACCCGGGGCTCGGGCGAGTGGGTGATGCCGAGCCGCAGGTTCGCCATCGGGTTCGGCCGGCCGGCGATGGTGTCGTAGCGGTCTCGCTTGAGGTGCGGGTCGTCGACGCCTGCCGTCGCGATGCGGATGCCGGCCACCTCGAGCTCGCGGCGGGTGTGCGTCACGTCCAGCCAGCCGCGCTCGGTGAACGCCGCCCGCAGGTCCTTCCACGGCAGCGGCTCGCCGTGCGTCCGCTTGTGTTCCTTGTTGAAGTACTTGAGCGGGTTCTTCGGTTTCGGTGCGAAGTAGTCGTTGCTGCCGAAGACGAACAGGCCCGGCCGGGCCAGCAGGCTGCCGAGCGACTGCACGACCGCGGGCACCGCCCGCTGGTGCGAGAGGTTGTCGCCGGTGTTCACCACCAGGTCGGGGTCGAGACGGTCCAGTTCGCGCAGCCAGTTCTGCTTGAGCTTCTGCCCGGGCATCATGTGCAGGTCGCTGATGTGCAGCACCCGCAGCGAGGGGGACCCGGGCTCGAGCACCGGCATGGTCGCCTCACGCAGGGTGAAGGCGTTCCGTTCGATCAGCGAGGCGTACCCGACGCCGAGCGCCGCGGCTCCGACCACACCGGCCGCGGTTCCGCGGAGGACGTTGCGAGGGTTGTCAAACACCACTCAAGGATACGCAGCGGGCGCAATCGACATGCGCCTCACCGCCCGAGGCGCGTAGCGTTCGGCACCATGTCCGATTCCACAGCCAGCCTGAAGAGCACCCTGCGCGCCGACCTGACGACCTCGATGAAGGCCAAGGACACGCTGCGCACCCAGACCCTGCGAATGCTGCTCGCCGCTATCCAGACCGAGGAGGTCGCGGGCAAGGAGGCGCGCGAACTCACCGACGACGAGGTGCTCAAGGTACTGGCCAAGGAGTCGAAGAAGCGCGGCGAGTCCGCCGAGATCTACACCGAGAACGGTCGCGGCGAACTGGCCGCGAAGGAGCACGCCGAGGCGCGGATCATCGACGAGTACCTGCCCACCCCGTTGACCGACGCCGAACTGGCCGACGTCGCGGACACCGCGATCGCCCAGGTCGCAGAGGAGTTGGGGGAGCGTCCCGGTATGCGTCAGATGGGTCAGGTGATGAAGGTCGCCACCGCCATCGCCGCGGGCAAGGCGGACGGCTCCCGGATCTCCAAGGCGGTCAAGGACCGCCTGTAGTCCGCCCCCCGAACGCCGCCGCCCGGGTGCGGGCGGGAGTCGAGTGCTCCCGCCCGCACCCGGGCGGCTTCATGTCAGCGGCGCGGTGTCAGCGCGGCACCGGCAGGGTGATCGGGGGCAGGCCGGGCAGTTGGATCGTCGCCTGTCCGTCCGGGGCGCCGGGAGCGCCGGGAGCGCCCGGCGCCGGTGTGGGCGCCGTCTTCTTGGCGGTCCCGTCGCTCACGTAGAGCGTGATCGACGAGCCCGGGACCGCGAGCCCTGCCGGTGACGTGCTCAGCGTGGTGCCGCGCGCGCTCTCCCCGGACATGGACACGGCGTTCACCGTGAACCCGGCGGCCTGCAGGGCGCCGGTCGCCTGCGCCTGGCTCATCCCCACCACCTCGGGAACCTGCGCGTTCTGCGATCCACGCTGGTACTTCGGGTCCAGGGGCGGCAGCGACGTCGGCCCGAAGTCGTTCACGATCGGTTTCATCGCCAGGAACCAGGCCCGGGCGGGTTCGGTGCCGCCGTAGACGTTGCCCTCACTGCACTGGCGCAGCGGCGAGGTGCAGATCTCGCGGGGCGTCGGCGAGTCCGCGTAGACGTACACGCTGGCCGCGAGGTTGTTGGTGAAGCCGAGGAACGCCGAGGACATGTGCGACTCGGTGGTACCGGTCTTGCCGGACATCGGCAGCGTCCAGCCGACGGAACCGGCCGCGCCGGCGGAGGTGCCGCCGGGCTTGTCGTCGTGGCTGAGTGCGTTCGCCAGCGTGTCCGCCAGGCCCGGGGCGATGACCTGCTCGCAGGCCTGCTGGGTGACGGACACCGGCTTGCCGGTGCGGTCGACGATCGAGTCGATCGGCGTCGGCGGGCACCACTTCCCGTGCGAGGCCAGGGTCGCCGCGACATTGGACAGCTCCAGCGGGTTCACCCAGGTCGGGCCGAGGGTGAACGAGCCGAGGTTCTGCTGCTTCTGCATGTCGGCGAGGGACTGGCCGTCGCCCTGCCCGGAGGTGCCGGGCTGTGCGTAGGACCGCAGGCCGAGGCGGACCGCCATGTCCACGGTCGGGGTGACGCCGGCGGCCTCGATCAGCTTGACGAAGGCGGTGTTCGGCGACTGGGCCAGCGCGTCGGTCACCGACAGCGCGGGCGGGTACTTGCCCGCGTTCTCCACGCAGTAGGTGGCCGGCGGGCAGCCCTTGGCGCCGCCGTATCCCATGCCCTTGACGTCGACCCGGCCGGGAACCTGCAGGACCGCGTCGGTGCCGAGACCCTTCTCCATCGCCGCGGCCGTGGTGAAGATCTTGAAGATCGAGCCGGCGCCGGTGCCGACGAGCGAGTACGGCTGCGGCTGGACGGTCTCGTTGATCTCGCCGTTGAGGCCGTAGTTGCGGCTGCTGCTCATCGCCAGCACCCGGTGCTGGTCCTGGCCGGGCGCGATCACGTTCATCACCTGCGCGACGCCCTCGACGGTCGGGCTGGCGGTCGCGGTCAGCGCGCTGTGCGCGGAGTTCTGCACCTTCGGGTCGAGGGTGGTCTTGATCAGGTAGCCGCCCTTCTCGACCTGCTCGCGGCTGATCCCGGCATTCGCCAGGTACTGCAGCGCGTAGTCGCAGAAGAAGCCGCGGTCGCCGGCGGCGATGCACCCGCGCGGCAGCGTCTGCGGCTCCGGCAGCACCCCGAGGGGCTCGTCCTTGGCGGCCCGGATCTCGGCGGCGCGGTCCGGGATGTTCGCGATCATGGTGTCGAGCACGGTGTTGCGGCGCTCGAGCACGCCGTCCGGGTTGGTGTACGGGTTCAGTGCGGAGCTGGACTGCACCATCCCGGCCAGCATCGCGGACTGCGTCAGGTTGAGGTCCTTCGCGTCGACCCCGAAGTAGGTGCGGGCCGCGTCCTGGATGCCGAACGACGCGTTGCCGAACGGCACCAGGTTCAGGTAGCGGGTGAGGATCTCGTCCTTGGTGAGCTTCTTGTCCAGCGTCAGCGCCATCCGGATCTCCCGGATCTTGCGCGCCGGGGTGGTCTCGATGGCGGCCCGGCGCTCGGCGTCGGTCTTCGCCACGACCAGCAGTTGGTAGTTCTTCACGTACTGCTGGTCGATAGTGGACGCGCCCTGCTGAACCTGCCCGCTGGTGGTGTTGGTGAGGAAGGCGCGCACCGTGCCCTGCCAGTCCACCCCCTGGTGGTCGGCGAACCGCCGGTCCTCGACGGAGACGATCGCCAGCTTCATGTCGTTGGAGATCTTGTCGCTGGGCACCTCGAACCGGCGCTGCTCGTAGAGCCAGGCGATGGGGTTGCCGTCGACGTCGACCATGGTCGACACCGCCGGCACATCGCCTTCGATGAGTTCTGCGGACACGTTGTCGACGGCGTCCGCGGCCCGGTTCGACGCGATTCCGAACCCGCCGGCCAACGGGAACATCACGCCCGCCAGGAGCGCCCCGGCAAGGGCAGAGCATCCGGCGAGTTTCGCGACTGTCTTTGCGATTGGCACCCCGACAGAGTACGTGGCCGCGCGTGCTCGAGCCCCGAGCGCGGGTCGTGCCACCTCACGCGATGGCTGACGAGTGTCCTGGATGCACGTCCGTACCAAAAAAGTGGGCCCAGCACCTTGCGCAAACCGTTGTACATTGCCTAAATTGGGAGGCGGTGTGATTCAGATAACACTAGATCAGGAATGTGGTGAGACTCGCTCATGATAGGGCGCGCCCACCACATCCCAAGAGCGTCAGCGAGGGCGACGCTCGTATTGCAGGAGGGGCAGAAGATGACCGTGATCACCTCGGGAAACCGGCTGGATGTCGAAGAGGCAGAGGCTCGTATTGCGTGGGTTACGCAGGCGCGATGCCGAGCGGTCGATCCCGATCAGCTGTTCGTTCGCGGCGCTGCGCAGCGCAAGGCCGCCACGATCTGCCGACACTGCCCGGTCCTGATGCAGTGTGGCGCGGACGCCCTGGACAATCGTGTCGAGTTCGGCGTGTGGGGCGGAATGACCGAGCGCCAGCGCCGTGCGCTGCTCAAGCAGCACCCCGAGGTCGAGTCCTGGGCGGACTTCTTCGAGGCGCAGCGGCACCAGGCCCCTGTCATCTGAACAGACTAATTCTCTCTTCGCTGGCCGGGACCCCGTCAAATGGGCCCGGCCAGTGTGCTGTCCTGGTCGGCCGCGTGGAGCGCTGCGGCCGGGTCACCCGCCGTGAAGTCGGAAGTCCGCAAAGTCGAATCCCGGTACGACGGCGCAGCTGACGAGCACCGCTTCGTTCCCGGCCGGGCGGGCCCGTTGCCAGTGTCGCGCCGGCACCACGAACTGGGGCGACTGTCCGGCGAGGACGTCGGCGCCGAGGACGTGTCGGTTCGGCGGGCCCGGCTCCGTCCCGTCGCCGCCCAGGTCGAGGTGCAGTGCCCCGCCGCGGTGCCAGAACCAGATCTCGTCGCTGCGCACGGAGTGCCACGCCGACTGCTCGCCGGGCATCAGCAGGAACAGGATGGCGGTGCCCGCGGAGCGTGAGTGCGGGTAGTCGGGCGGCAGGGCCCCGGCCGGGACGGTGACGTCGCTGCGCCACGTCTCCCGGTACCAGCCGCCCTCCGGGTGTGGGGCCAGCTCCAGTGCGTGTGCCCAGTCGGGCAGTGTCGCCATGGCAGTCAGCATGGCATCGCCACCGCCTTCCTGTCCGGAAGTCGGCGGCCGTCGGCGGATTTCGGGGGAGCGTGACCACCCGGGCGTATGCTTGCCGATAGGCAAGTAAAACGGAGGAGGTCGCATGCCCAGGACGCTCACCGACGACGAGGTCACCAGACTCAAGGTCGCCCTGGCCCGGATCTCGCGGCTCGTCGACCGGCAGGTATCCGGGGGCGGGCTGACCCGGACCCAGCTCTCCGTGCTCGGCACCGTGAGCAGGCTCGGCCCCCTCGGGGTCGGCGAGCTGGCGGCGACCGAGGGCCTCAACCCCACGATGCTCTCCCGCGTGATCGGCAAGCTCGAGGCGGACGGGCTGCTGGCCCGCTCACCGGATCCCGCCGACCGCCGCGCCGTGCTGGTGCAGGTCACCCCGGCCGGCGAGGAGCTGCACGAGGGGCTGCGCCGCGACAGGACCCGGCTGTTCGCCTCCGGCCTCGCCGCGCTGCCGGAGGATCAGGCCGACCGACTGCTGCTGGCGTTGCCCGCGATCGAGGCGCTGGCCACGCAGATGCGGGCGCCCGCCGAGGCGGCGTCGGCGAGCGACCGCGACCGGGTGACCGCGCGGTGACCGCCCTCGCCGACATCCGGCGGGACACCTTCGCCTCGCTGTCCAACCCCAACTTCCGGCTCTACTTCGGCGGCCAGGCGGTCTCGATGGTCGGCACCTGGATGCAGGCCGTCGCGCAGGCGTGGCTGGTGCTTCAGCTGACCGGGTCGGGCACCGCACTGGGGTTCGTGGTGGCCCTGCAGACGCTGCCCGTCCTGCTGTTCGGGCCGTACGGCGGCGTCGTCGCGGACCGGCTCGACAAGCGCCGGCTGATGATCGGGCTGCAGGCCATGATGGGAGCGCTGGCCCTGGTCCTGGGCCTGTTGACGGTCACCCACACGGTCACCCTCTGGCAGGTGTACCTGCTCGCGTTCCTGCTCGGCATGAACAACTGCTTCGAGAATCCCGCCCGGCAGGCGTTCGTGCTCGAGATGGTCGGCCCCGCGGACCTGCGCAACGCCGTCAGCCTCAACTCGGTGCTGGTCAACGCGGCCCGCGCGGTCGGACCGGCGGTCGCCGGGATCGTGATCGCCGCCGGCGGGCTCGGGATCTGCTTCCTGCTCAACGCCCTGAGCTTCGTCGCCGTCGTGGTCTCCCTGGTCCGTCTCGACGTCGCCGCGCTCTGTCCGTCGCCGCCGGTGCGGCGCAGTCCCGGGCAGCTGCGCGAGGGCCTCGGCTACGTCGGCCGCACCCCGGAGCTGCTGATCCCGCTGCTGATGATGGCGCTGGTCGGTGCCCTCGCCTACGAGTTCCAGGTGGTCCTGCCGGTGCTGGCGCGGGAGACCTTCGGCGGCGGTGCCGAGGTGTACGGCTTCATGACCGCGGCGATGGGGGCCGGCGCGGTGGTCGGCGGTCTCTACGTCGCGGCCCGCGGACGGACCGGGGTGCGGGCGCTGTCGACGTCGGCGGTGGTGTTCGGGGTGCTGATCGCGGCCGCGGCCTTCGCCCCCACGCTCTGGCTCGAACTGGTCGCGTTGGCGTTCGTCGGGGCGGCCAGCGTCGGCTTCATGGCGACCGGTAACAGCACCCTGCAGCTCGGGGCCGACCCGAGCATGCGAGGTCGGGTGATGGCGCTGTGGTCCGTCGCGTTCCTCGGCTCGACCCCGATCGGCGGGCCGATCGCCGGTTTCGTCGCCGAGGAGTTCGGCGGCCGGGCCGCGCTCGCGATGGGCGCGGCGTCCTGCCTGGTCGCGGCGGGGCTCGCGTTGCTGGTCGCGCGCCGGCGGGTGGCGGCCGCGCCGGAACCCGTCCCCGGCGCGGCCTGAGCACGCGCCCGACCTGCCGTCAGACCTCGCCGGTGAGCTGGTCGGCGACGGCCCGCAGGGCCTCGAGGTCGGACACCTCGAAGGGCAGCGACGGCACGCCGACCACCGGGACGCGCGGGTGCGCCTTGGAGAAACGGCCCAGCATCCGCAGCTCGCGCTGCGCGGTCCGGGCCCGCTCCGCGTGGATCCGCAGCACCGCGGCCGCCAGCGGGTGCTCCCCGTTCTCCTTCAACTGGTCCGCCGCCGCCACCGCGCGATCGGCGGACAGCGAGCTGAGCGTCGGGTGTGTGCGGTTGAGCACCAGCCCGGCCAGCGGCATGCCGTCGGACGTCAGCCGCTCGACGAAGAACGACGCCTCCCGCAACGCGTCCGGCTCCGGCGCGGCGACCACCATGAAGTGGGTGCCGTCGGCCCGCAGCAGCTCGTAGGTCCGGGCGGCCCGCTCCCGGAACCCGCCGAACATGGACTCGAAGGACTGCACGAACGCGGACGCGTCGGCCAGCATCTGGCTGCCGACGACGGTGTTCACCGCCTTGAGGGCCAGGCCCATCGCGCCGGTCACCAGGCGTCCGATCCCACGCCCCGGAGCGGAGAGCATCCGGATCATCCGGCCGTCCAGGAAGGCGCCGAGCCGCTGCGGGGCGTCGAGGAAGTCCAGCGCGTTGCGCGACGGCGGGGTGTCGACCACCACCAGGTCCCACTCGTCGCTGGCGGCGAGCTGCCCCAGCTTCTCCATCGCCATGTACTCCTGCGTGCCGGAGAACGAGGTGGCCACGGTCTGGTAGAAGGGGTTCGCCAGGATCTGCTGGGCCTTCTCCGGTGTCGAGTGCTCGAGCACCATGTCGTCGAAGGTGCGCCGCATGTTCAGCATCATCGCGTGCAGCTCGCCGGTCGCGCCCGGCCCCAGCTGCACCGGCTGCGGGGTGTTGCCGAGGTCCTCGACGCCGAGCGCCTGCGCCAGCCTGCGAGCCGGGTCGATGGTCAGCACCACCACACGTCGGCCCTGCTCGGCGGCCCGTAGCGCCATCGACGCGGCGGTGGTGGTCTTGCCCACGCCGCCGGACCCGCAGCACACCACGATCCGGGAATTCGGGTCGGCGAGAATGCCGCCGACGTCGAGCGGGGCCGTCACCGGACGCCCTGTTCGGCCAGCTGCTCGGCGAGTTCGTACAGCCCGCCGAGGTCGACGCCGTCGGTCAGCGCGGTCAGGTGCAGGCGGGCGACGTCCAGCGCGTCGAGGCTCTCGGCGCTGTCGTCCTGCGCGCGCAGCGTCGACGCGTTCTCGATGGTCTCGGTGAGCAGGCCGGCGAAGTCGTCGTCGGAGAGCGTGATGCCCGCCGCGGCGAGACCGGCCCGGACCGCGTCGGCGTCGATGACGCCCGCAGCGGCGTCGGCCATCTCCTTGGTGGGCAGGTACGCGGTCGCGCTGCGGTTGACGATCACGGCGCCGATCCGCAGGTCCGCGGCCTCGAGTTCCACGACGGCGTCCGCGGTCTCCTGCACCGGGAGGGCCTCGAGCACCGTCACCAGGTGCACCATCGTCTCGTCGGAGTGCAGCAGGCGCACCACCCCTTCCGACTGGGAGTGCACCGGCCCGCCCTTGGCCAGGTCCGCCATCGCCTTCGTCACGTCGAGGAAGCTACCGATCCTGCCGGTCGGCGGCGAGTCCACCACCACCTCGTCGTACACCCGGACACCGGACTTGTCGGTGCGGATCACGCACTCCTTGATCTTTCCGGTGATCAGGACGTCGCGCRGGCCCGGCGCCAGCGTGGTCGCGAACTCGACGGCGCCGATCCGGCGCATCGCGCGGCCGGCGAAGCCCAGGTTGTAGAACATGTCGAGGTACTCGAGGAACGCGGTCTCGATGTCGAGTGCCAGCGCGAACACCTCGCCGCCGCCGTCGGCCGTGGCGATCTTGGTCTCCGCCGGGGGCAGCGGCGGCATGTCGAACTGCTGCGCAATGCCCTGCCGTCCTTCGACCTCGACGAGCAGTACTCGCCGCCCGCCCGCGGCCAATGCCAGAGCCAAAGCCGCAGCGACGGTTGACTTTCCGGTGCCGCCCTTGCCTGAGACAAAGTGGAGGCGGGCCTTGTCCGCCTTGGCCGGCCATTCGAATGCGGGTGTGCTCGCGGGTGCTGCCACCCCCGGAGCCTATAAGTCGCGGCGCCGCATTGTGCCGGGGCCGGTCGCCCGCGTCGGAAATCTGCGTCGGTGGACTTCGGCGGCGGGGCACTAGGCTCTCCGGCATGAGTGAATTGACCACCTGGGAGTACGCGACCGTTCCGCTGCTGACCCACGCGACCAAGCAGATCCTCGACCAGTGGGGAGCCGACGGCTGGGAACTGGTGTCGGTGCTGCCCGGCCCCACCGGTGAACAGCACGTGGCGTACCTGAAGCGCCCGAAGGGCTGACCGCGATGGGACAGTGGAAGGCGCGTCTGGCCGAGCTGGGCCTCGAGCTGCCCGCCGTGGCGGCTCCCGTCGCGGCGTACGTCCCGGCGGTCCGGACCGGCGACCTCGTCTACACCTCGGGGCAGCTCCCGTTCGTGGACGGCGCACTGCCGTTGACCGGAAAGGTCGGCGGCCCCGTCGACGCGGACGAGGCGAAGGCCGCGGCCCGGACCTGTGCGCTCAACGCGCTGGCCGCGATCGACGCGCTGGTCGGACTGGACTCCGTCGTGCGGGTGGTCAAGCTCGTCGGGTTCGTCGCGTCGGTGGAGGGCTTCACCGGCCAGCCGGGCGTCATCAACGGCGCCTCCGAGCTGATGGGTGAGGTCTTCGGCGACGCGGGCGTGCACGCCCGGTCCGCGGTCGGCGTGGCCGAGCTTCCGCTCGCCGCGCCCGTCGAGGTCGAGGTCATCGTCGAGGTTCGCTGAACCGGCCGGGATCGTCCGAACACGCTGCGCGGCTGCGCCGCCCGGAAGGGGTGGCGCAGCCGCGGTTTGTAAGGTGAGCCCATGACCCCCGCACATCCGGCGTACGCGCAGCTCCGACAGGTCACCGACATCGCCGCGGTGATGTTGGAGGACAACCCCGGGATGATGACGCTCGACGGGACCAACACGTGGATCCTGCGGGCCCCCGGCCGCGAGGAATGCGTCGTGGTCGACCCCGGCGAGGCCGACGAGGAACACCTGCTGCGGGTCGCGTCGGTCGGCCCGGTGGCCCTGACACTGATCACCCACCGGCACGGGGACCACACCGGCGGCATCGACAGGTTCGTCGAGCTGACCGGCTCCCCGGTCCGGTCCGTGGACCCGAAGTTCCGCCGTCGCACCGACGCCGGCCTGCCCGACGGCGAACTCATCGAGGAGGTCGGGCTCGCGATCCGGGTGCTGCGTACGCCCGGGCACACGCTCGACTCGACGTCGTTCGTGATCGAGGGGGAGGGCTCGGTGCTCACCGGCGACACCATCCTCGGCCGCGGCACCACCGTCCTCGACTCGACGGACGGTGACCTCGGCAACTACCTGGCCTCGCTGCGGTCGCTGATCGACCTCGGCACCGGCCGCACGGTGCTCCCGGGTCACGGCCCGGACCTGCCCGACCTGCAGACCGTCGCCCAGCAGTACCTCGACCATCGCGAGGACCGGCTCGACCAGGTCCGCGCCGCCCTGGAGGCGCTCGGCGCGGACGCGAGCGTGCGCAGCGTCGTCGAGCACGTGTACACGGACGTCGACGAGAAGCTGTGGCCGGTGGCCGAGCAGTCCGTCCGGGTGCAGCTGGACTATCTCCGCCGCTGACGTTGCGTTTCCGGTCCCGGTGGGCGAGCGTGGAACTCGGTGTTCCCGCGAACCGAGGAGCTCGTCGATGACCGACTACGGACGTCCGCTGCAGTTCGGCATGTTTCCCACCCCGGAGTCGGGTCGGGCCGACGAGGTCCTCGACCTGGTCGAGATGGCCGACGAGGAGGGACTGGACCTCGTCGGGATCCAGGACCACCCGTACCAGAAGGACTTCCTCGACACCTGGTCGCTGATGGCGTTCGTGCTGGCCCGGACCACCAGCATCCGGGTGTTCCCCGACGTGGCCTGCCTGCCCCTGCGGCCCCCGGCGGTGATGGCGAAGGCGGCGGCGAGCCTGGACGTGCTGTCCGGCGGACGGTTCGAACTCGCGCTCGGCGCCGGCGCCTTCTGGTCGGCCATCACCGCGATGGACGGGCCGGAGCGCACACCGGGGGAGGCGGCGGGGGCGTTGTCGGAGGCCGTCGACGTGATCCGGCTGATGTGGTCCGGGGAGCGGTCGGTGCGCTACGACGGCACCCACCACCGGCTGGCCGGGGTGCACCCGGGGCCGCGGCCCGCCCACGACATCGGGATCTGGCTGGGGGTGGGCGGTCCACGAATGCTCGGTGTGCTCGGCCGCAAGGCCGACGGCTGGGCGCCGTCGAACAGCTACTTCCCGCCGCCGAAGCTGCCCGACATGCACGCGCGGATCGACGAGTCCGCGACGGGCGCCGGCCGCGACCCCGCCGACATCCAGCGCATCTACAACGTCTTCGGCACCATCACCGACGGTCCCGGCGGCGGCTTCCTGGGCGGCCCGGTCGGGCAGTGGGTCGAGGAGCTGACCGGACTGGTCGTCGAGACGGGCATGGACACCTTCGTCTTCGGCGCCGAGGGGGACGACCCACACCAGCACCGCCGGTGGGCGGTCGAGGTGGTGCCCGCGGTGCGGGAGGCGGTCGCGCGGCACCGGGCCTGAGGCCGCGACGGGCAGGGAACGACGAAGCCGCCCGCCCCCGAGGGGGACGGACGGCTCGGTCAGATCTGCGGTGGCGTCAGCGCGCGCGGCGGGCCAGACGCTCCGAGTCGGAGATCAGCACGCTCTTGCCCTCGAGACGCAGCCAGCCGCGGTGCGCGAAGTCGGCGAGCGCCTTGTTCACGGTCTCGCGGGAGGCGCCCACGAGCTGGGCGATCTCTTCCTGGGTGAGGTCGTGCGTCACCCGCAGCGAGCCGGCTTCCTGGGTGCCGAAACGCTGGGCGAGCTGCAGCAGCGCCTTCG
The DNA here is from genome assembly GCF_056401315.1 of Rhodococcus sp. P4_F5. Classification (NCBI taxonomy): domain Bacteria; kingdom Bacillati; phylum Actinomycetota; class Actinomycetes; order Mycobacteriales; family Nocardiaceae; genus Rhodococcus; species Rhodococcus sp. P4_F5. Next base: position 14,165 of record NZ_JBFUJP010000049.1, read on the forward strand.
CGACCCGGCCGGGGACGTCGGTGAAGATGAGGTCCGCGAGGTTGTTGTTGGTGCGGCGCAGGCGGCGGGCCAACACGCGCAGCAGCTGCTCGGCGATCTCGGGTCGCTGGTCGATCCAGGACTTGAGGGCGTCGCGGTCCATCTGCACGGCGCGGACCTCGGTGACGGTGGTGGCCGTCGAGGTGCGGGGACCGGGGTCGAAGATGGACAGCTCGCCGAACATGTCGGACGGGCCCATGATGGTCAGCAGGTTCTCGCGACCGTCGGGGGAGCGGCGACCGAGCTTGATCTTGCCGGACACGATGATGTAGAGCCGGTCGCCGGGCTCGCCCTCGTTGAAGATCACGTGCCCACGGGGGAAGTCGACCGGCTGGAGCTGCTTGACCAGTGCGGCCACTGCCGACGGCTCGACTCCCTGGAAGATTCCGGCTCTGGCCAGGACCTCGTCCACGTGCGCTCCTTCATAGGGATCTTGATTCTGACGTCCGGGTGCCCGTCGTAAGGCTCCCGGCCGTGCTTCGGCACTTTGGCTGTGCCGACGGTTTTGTAGCTTGTCCAAGTAAGTCTAGCTGTCCGCGCTCGAACATTAGTGACCGGCGACACCCCGCGCACGTCGAATGGTCACGGATCGTCGGGCAGCGGTCAGCTGGCGCGCTGTGTGGACAGCGGCGGCTCGTCTTCCGCGTCGACGCCGCCGCGCTTGCGGCGACGGTGGAATCGGGCCAGTGCCCGGGGCAGACCCTCTTCGGCGAGGGTCGCCACCTCGGCATGACTTGCCTGGTCCAGGAACTCCTGGACCTCCTGCTCGCGCACCGTCAGCCGGCGTAGGCGGCATTCCACCCGCTCCATCGCCAGCGCAAACAGCATGAGCAGCACTGGGAAGAGCACCACAGCGAGACCTTGCATACCGGGAAGTAAACACGGCGAATGTCTCAGAAGCGAAACGATCGGTGAGGCCTTCTCCTACTCGTCCGTAGAGTTGTCCGGGTGTCCTCAACTGTTTCGCAGACCCCGGTTCCGCGTCGGGTCGCGTCCGCCGGAAGTCGCCGTCGCGACGAGACCCAGCTCGGTCTCGTGCGCCGGGCCCGACGGATGAACCGACGGCTGGCCGAGGCGTTCCCGCACGTCTACTGCGAGCTGGACTTCGCCACGCCGCTGGAGCTGTCGGTCGCGACGATTCTGTCCGCGCAGTGCACTGACGTGCGGGTTAACCAGGTGACGCCCGCGTTGTTCACGCGGTACCGCACCGCCGCGGACTACGCCGGGGCGGAGCGCGCGGAACTCGAGGAATACATTCGCAGCACCGGCTTCTACCGGAACAAGACCAACTCGATCATCGGCCTCGGGCAGGCGTTGGTGGAACGTTTCGACGGTGAGGTGCCGCGCACGATGAAGGAGTTGGTGACGCTGCCGGGCTTCGGCCGCAAGACCGCCAACGTGGTCCTCGGGAACGCCTTCGATGTGCCCGGTATCACCGTGGACACCCACTTCGGCCGGCTCGTGCGGCGCTGGGAATGGACGCAGGAGGACGACCCGGTCAAGGTCGAGCACGCGGTCGGGGAACTGATCCCCCGCAAGGAGTGGACCCTGCTCTCGCACCGGGTGATCTTCCACGGGCGCCGGGTGTGCCACGCCAAGAAGCCGGCCTGCGGGGTGTGCGTGCTGGCGAAGGACTGCCCGTCGTTCGGCGTCGGCCCGACCGACCCCGAGGTGGCCGCGGCCCTGGTGAAGGGCCCCGAGACCGAACACCTGCTCGACCTGGCGGGTCGGTGAGCTGAGCGTGCACGTGTCCAACGCCGGCCGCTGGAGCCTGGCTGCCCTCGTCGTCGTCGCCGCGCTGGTCGTTGCGATCTGGCCGCGGGGCGGGCCGGACGAGTCCCTCCCGCGCGGTTACGCCGACTACGTCGGCGGTGGGGCAACCCCGTCGCTGCAGGAACGTGCCCCCGGCGACACCGACGCCGCGTTGGCCGGTCCCCGGGCGCGAGCCGCGATCGACCCGTGTCCGACGCCGGTCCCGGGCGCGGTCGCGTCGGGCCCGCTGGCCGGCATCGGCCTCGAGTGCCTCGCCGACGGCACCCGGATCGACGTCGGCGCGGCGCTGGCCGGCCGCCCCGCGCTGGTGAACCTGTGGGCCTACTGGTGCGGCCCGTGCGCCAAGGAACTGCCCGCGCTCGACGAGTACGCCCGCCGTGCGGGGGACCAGGTCGCGGTGCTCACCGTCCACCAGGACCCCAAGGAGGGCAACGCGCTGACGGCGCTGGCCGACTACGGCGTGCACCTGCCGGGAGTGCAGGACGGCACCGGCCGGGTCGCCGCCGCGCTCGGCGCGCCCAACGTACTGCCCGTGACCGTGCTGGTCCGGGCCGACGGCACGGTGGCCGCGGTGCTGCCGCAGCCGTTCGACAACGCGGACCAGATCGCCGACGTGGTCCGAGAGAAGCTGGGTGTGACGACGTGACACTGACCGACCACCAACCGCCCGAGTGGCTGCGCCGGGTCGCCACCCTGCCGCCGTCGGACGGCAACGCCGTCAATCCGGTGCTGCTGCGTCGGACCCCCGCCGGGGTGTCGGCCCGCGACGCCGCCGTGCTGGTCCTCTTCGGCGGTTCCGCCGAGGCCGACCCGATCGCCGTCGGCGGCCTGCCCGAGGACGCCGACGTGCTGCTCACCCAGCGGGCGTCGACGCTGCGCCAGCACGGCGGACAGATCGCCTTCCCCGGCGGCGCCGCCGACCCCGGGGACAACGGACCGGTCGGCACCGCGCTGCGTGAGGCGCAGGAGGAGACCGGCCTGGAACCGGACGGGGTGCGCACCATCGCGGTGCTGCCCGGGATCTTCGTGCCGCCGTCGGGTTTCGACGTGACCCCGGTGGTCGGGTACTGGGACCGGCCGTCGCCGGTGCGGGCGGTCGACCAGGGCGAGACCGAGCGGGTGGCGCGGGTGCCGATGCGTTCGCTGCTCGATCCGGACAACCGATTCGTCGTCAAGCACCGGCTCGGCTACCAGGGGCCGGCGTTCCTGGTCGACGACATGCTGGTGTGGGGTTTCACCGCCGGCGTCCTCGCCGGCCTGATCGCGGTCTCCGGCTGGGAGATCGGCTGGGATCGCGGCGACGTCCGCGACCTCGAGGTGGCATTGGCTGAGGTCGAGGCAGGAGTGGTCGAGGTGCACGAGCGGTGACCGGATCCGCGTGGATAGACATCGCGATTCTCGCGGTCGCGGTGCTGGCCGCCAGTTCCGGCTGGCGGCAGGGCGCGGTGGCGTCCGCGCTGGCGTTCCTGGGAGTGGTCCTCGGCGCGGTCGCCGGCATCCTCATCGCACCGCACCTGCTGGTGCACGTCGACGCCGGCCGGACACGGGTGCTGGTCGGCGTGCTGCTGATCGTCGGGATGGTGATCGTCGGCGAGGTGGCGGGCATGGTGCTCGGCCGCGCCGCCCGCGGCGTGATGCACAGCCCGGTCACCCGGTCGGTGGACAGCGTCGTCGGCGCCGGGCTGCAGTGCGCGGCAGTCCTGGTCGCGGCCTGGCTGCTGGCCATCCCGCTGACGGCGTCGTCGCAGCCCGAGGTCGCGACCGCGGTACGCGGGTCCAAGGTGCTCACGCAGGTCGACGACGTCGCGCCCAACTGGATGCGGCGTCTGCCTAGCGAGTTCTCGGCGCTGCTCGACACCTCCGGCCTGCCCGACGTGATCGGCCCGTTCGGGCGCACCCCGATCGCGGTGGTGGACCCGCCGGACCCGAGCATCGCGGCGAGCCCCGTCGCGGCCCGGGTCGAGCCCAGCGTGTTGCGGATACGCGGCGTGGCGCCGAGCTGCCAACGGGCCCTGGAGGGGTCCGGTTTCGTGGTCGCACCCGAACGGGTGATGACCAACGCGCACGTGGTCGCCGGGACGTCGCAGGTGGTGGTGGACACCTTCGACGGACCGCTCGAAGCCCACGTGGTGCTCTTCGATCCGGAGGTGGACATCGCGGTGCTCGCGGTGCCCGGCCTGGACGCACCGGTGATCCCGTTCGCCCCGGAGCCGGCACGGTCCGGGGACAGCGCGATCGTGCTGGGCTACCCCGGCGGCGGCCCGTACACCGCAAGCGCGGCCCGGGTCCGCGAGATCCTGGACCTGTCGGGACCCGACATCTACCGCACGTCCGACGTCACCCGCGAGGTCTACACGGTGCGCGGGTCGATCCGGCAGGGCAACTCCGGCGGCCCGCTCGTCGACGAGCAGGGCCGGGTGCTGGGCGTCGTGTTCGGCGCGGCGGTCGACAACAGCGACACCGGGTTCGTGCTCACCGAGGCGGAGGTGTCGCGGCAGCTCGCGCAGGCGTCCGGCGCGTCCGCCACGGTCGGCACCGGGAATTGCATCCTCTAGTTCGCGAGGTCGCACCTGGACCCCCTACGTGCAGTCCCCAATGTCACATTGGGTATCCCAGAGATACCCAATGTGACATTGGGGACGGGGGGGTCAGCGGGTGAGGAATTCCGCCAGCTCGGCGGTCACCTCGGCGGGGCGCTCCCGGTGCGCGTAGTGACCGGCGCCGTCGACGGTGTGCAGGCGCCGACCCGGCGCCCACCGGGTGTCGTGGCGCAGGGCGGCGGCGAGCACGTACGGGTCGTCCTGCCCGTGGATCTGCAGGACCGGGATGGTCAGCGCCTTGTTCATCGCCTTCATGAACCGGCGGCCGTCGGGACGCCACTGGCTGCGGAAGGCCCAGCGCTGGTACTCCAGCGAGCAGTGCGCCGCGCCCGGGATCTGGATCGCCGTCCGGGCCCGGTCGACGACCTCCGTGAATTCGGCCGAGCGCTGCCACTGCTCGCCGGACCGCTCCCGGAGCAGTCGTTCCACCTCGGCGCCGCCGTTGCGGGTCAGTACCCGCTCCGGACGCCACGGCAGCTGGTAGCCCAGGAACGACGGCAGGAGGGCGCCGCGCTGGGCGCGGTCGCGCAGGACCGCCCGCTTGAGGGCGATCGGGTGCGGCGAGCTGACCAGGGCGATCGACCGGACCAGCCGGGGGTGCAGGACGGCGGTCGACCAGCAGACCAGGCCGCCGTCCGCGTGCCCGACCAGCGTCGCGTCGGTGTGGCCGAGGGCCCGGATCAGTCCGGCGACGTCGCCGGCGAGCGTCCAGCCGTCGTAGCCGCGGGGCGGCTTGTCGGTGTCGCCGTAGCCTCGCAGGTCCATCGCGACGGTGCGGTACCCGGCGTCGGCGAGCGCGGTCAGCTGGTGCCGCCACGACCACCAGAAGTCGGCGAAACCGTGCAGTAGCACCACCAGCGGCGCGCTGGGGTCTGCCGGGCCGGCCTCCACGGCATGGAAACGGATGCCGTTCGCGTGCACGTCGAGATGCCGCCACGGACCGTCGATGCGGGCGGTTGACGGGTCAGGGGCGGTCACGGGCGGCGTGGCGGGCTTGATGGCCGTCTAGCCGGTGGTCCGGCGGGCGTACTCGCCGGGCGTGTAGTCGCCGTGCCGGTAGCTGGACTCGGCGGCGCTGGGCAGCACCGACGCGGCCTGCCGGAGCGAGTCGATGGTCTTCGCCGGTGCCCGGAGCTTGCGCACCCGCAGGTATCCGAGTCCGGCCAGCGCCGCCGTCATCAGCAGCATCAGCAGGAAGACGATGAGGAAGGCCAGCCAGCGGACGACCCACACGTCGAGCAGTTCGGCGAGGAAGAAGAAGAAGAAGAACGCGCTGAACACGAGCACCGAGATCGCGAGGATGAAGAACAGCGAGCCCTGCAGGCCCTTCTTCACCTCGCCGGTGACCTCGGCCTTGGCCAGCTCGACCTCGGCGCGGACCAGCGTGGAGACCTGTGCGGTGGCGTCCTTGACCAGGTTGCCGATGCTGGCGGTGCCCGGTGCCAGCGAGTCGACGTCGGTGAGCGGGATCGACGAGATCGAGTTCGGGACTCCGTCTCCGGTCAGCCGCTCGGTCCTGTTGCTGCCGTTGCGGTCGCTGATGCTCACGTCTCGCCCCTGTCTCGTCGTCGTTCGTCAGCCGTTGTCGGCCGGTTCGGCCTGGGTGCGGGCGTCGTGGACGCGCCCCCGGCGCAACAGTAGCGCCGACCCGATCAGTGACGCAGCCAAGGACGTCAGCAGCACCGCCGCCTTGGCCTTCTCCTGTTCGGCGCCCTCGAGTGCGAGTTCGGCCACGAGAAGGCTAACGGTGAAGCCGATCGCGCCGAGCACCGACAGGGCGAACATGTCGCGGAAGTCGAGCCCGGCCGGCTTGACGGCGATCCGCAGCCGGACCACGAGCCAGGAGACGCCGAAGATGCCGATGGTCTTGCCCAGCAGCAATCCGAGGATGATCGCCAACGTCAGCCGGTCGGTGAACATCGTGCCGAGCACCTCTGCGTTCACCGGGACACCCGACGCGAACAGGGCGAACACGGGCACACAGAACCCGGCCGAGTACGGCTGGATGCGGTGTTCGAGCCGGGTGGCGGGGGCCTCGTCCTCGCCCGGGTCCGGCCGCACCCGGGTCAACAGGCCGAGCACCACGCCGGCCAGGGTGGCGTGGATCCCGGCCTCGTGCACGGCGTACCAGACGAACATCGCCAGCGGGACGTACAGCAGCGGCGTGGTGATCCGGCGGTGCTGCGCGAACCAGTACAGGGCCGCGCCGGCGACCGCGGCGAGCAGCCAGAGCATCGCGATGGACGCGGTGAACACGGTCGCGATGATGATGATGGCCAGCAGGTCGTCCACGACGGCGAGGCTGAGCAGGAACACCCGGGCGCCGGCCGGGATCCGGGAGCCGGTCAGGGCCAGCACACCCAGCGCGAACGCGATGTCGGTGGCGACCGGGATCGCCCAGGCCTGTTCGATGCCGGGCTCGCCCCAGCCGACTGCCAGTGCGATCAGCGCGGGGGTGACGACGCCGCCGACCGCCGCGATGATCGGGAGCATCGCCTTCTTGCGGTCGGAGAGTTCGCCGACGACCAGTTCGCGTTTGAGTTCGAGGCCCGCGACGAAGAAGAACACGGCGAGCAGCGCGTCCTGGGCCCACGTGCCGAGGCTGAGGTTGAGGTGCAGTGCGCTCGGCCCGACCTGGAAGTCGCGCAGCGAGAAGTAGGCGTCGGACCAGGCGGAGTTCGCCCAGAGCACGGCGACCGCGGCGGCGATCAGGAGGATGGACCCACCGACCGTCTCGGTCCGTAGGTAGCGGGAAAGTTCGGAACGCACTTGCGTGATCACGTGGCCGGTCTCCTGTGGTGAAGAGGGCGTGCAGGGGCTGTTTGCCGACCAGACTTCCCGGCGCTCCGGCTGGAATCTTAACGCCTTCCTGGCGTGACGGTGGCGACGGCGCGGACCTGACAGTTCGCTCCGCTAAAGGTTCCGATACTGTATTTCCCACAGTGTGGACGGTCTTGGTCCACGCCTTAGAGGTTTTGTGCAGGAGATTCCGGATGAGTCAGGCCCCCGACGTCGTGATCGACCCGCCAGTGAAGGCGGTCGCGGAGGCCAAGGAGGTGCCGCGCAGCCGCATCGTGGTGGCCAGCACAATCGGCACCTCGATCGAGTTCTACGACTTCTACATCTATGCGACCGCGGCCGTGTCCGTGTTCCCGCATCTGTTCTTCCCCAAGGGCAACGACACCACCGCGCTGCTCGCCTCGCTGGCGACGTTCGGCCTGGCCTTCGTCGCCCGGCCTCTCGGCTCGATCGTCTTCGKACACTTCGGTGACCGCATCGGCCGCAAGGCCACCCTGGTCGGCTCGCTGCTCACCATGGGCGTCGCGACGTTCCTCATCGGCCTGTTGCCCACCTACCACCAGATCGGCATCGTCGCGCCGGCGCTGCTGGCGCTGATGCGGTTCTGCCAGGGCCTCGGCCTCGGCGGGGAGTGGTCGGGCGCCGCGCTGCTCGCCACCGAGACCGCGAAGAAGGGCAAGCGTGCCTGGGCCGCGATGTGGCCGCAGCTGGGTGCACCGATCGGGTTCTTCCTCGCCAACGGGCTGTTCCTGATCATCACGCTGTTCATGGACCACGACACCTCGAATCCCGACCTGGACGGCGCGTTCCTCAGCTGGGGCTGGCGGATCCCGTTCCTGCTCAGCGCCGTCATGGTCATGATCGGTCTCTACGTGCGTCTCAAGCTGGAGGAGACGCCGGTCTTCGCGCGGGCCGTGGCCAACGGGGAGAAGGTCAAGACCCCGCTCGCCGAGGTGTTCAAGACCAGCTGGCGCCAGCTGATCATCGGCACGTTCGTGATGCTCGCGACGTACACGCTCTTCTACATCATGACCACCTGGGTGCTCAGCCACGGCACCGGCAAGACCCCGGCGCACGGCGGCACCGGGGTCGGCTTCCAGTACACCGACTTCCTGGTGCTCCAGCTGGTCGCGGTCTTCTTCTTCGCGGGCGCCATCCCGGTCTCGGGCTGGCTGGCCGACCGCTACGGCCGGCGCATCACCCTGCTGGTGATCACCGGGCTGATCATGGTCTTCGGCCTCACCTTCGGGCTGCTGCTCGACCCGGTGGGCATGGGCGAGGGCCGGATGCTGGTCTTCCTCGTCATCGGCATGGTGCTCATGGGTCTGACCTTCGGGCCGATGAGCGCGGTGCTGCCCGAGCTGTTCCCGACCAACGTCCGCTACACCGGGTCGGGCATCGCCTACAACACGGCGAGCATCCTCGGGGCGGCGGTCGCCCCGTTCATCGCCACCTGGCTGGCCACGTCGTACGGCGTCGGCTGGGTCGGCGTCTACCTGCTGATCGCGGCCGCCATCACGTTCGTCGCGCTGCTGGTGATGCGCGAGACCAAGGACGCCTCCATGGACAGCTGACCCCTCGACAGCTGACCCCTGGTCAGGCGACGGCCTCGACCGGGTGCGGGTACTGCGCGGCGCGGTGCTGGAACGAGACGATGCTCGGGTTCTGGATCACCCCGTCGCGGATCTCGATGGCGCGGGAGATGGTCGTGTCGGCGTCCCAGGCGTCGGCGCCGGAGATCACCGTCCGCAGGTGCGGCAGCAGGGCCTCGCTGATCTCCCAGGTCGCGGAGTTCCACAGGTGCGACGGGCTGTGGTCGACGGCGTAGTAGTGCACGTTGTCGCCGACGACGAAGCTGGGCTGCGCGAACGTCGTCGGGCGGGCCCAGCTGAAGCCCATGCCCTCGTCGCAGGACACGTCGACGATGACGCTGCCGGGGGCGAACCCGGCGAGGTCGCCCTCGTCCAGGAACGTCAGCGGCGCGTCGGTGTCCTGCAGGGTGCAGTTGACCACGATGTCGTTGGCGGCGAGGAAGTCCGCCAGCGGCACCGGGCCGCCGTCGGTGACGACGCAGCTGCGGGTCGGGTGGTCCGGGTCGTGCGCGACGTGGACGATCCGCGCCGAGTGGATCGGCGAGCCGACTGCGGCGGCCTTCCGGTTGGTGAGGACCTGCACCTCGTCGACGCCGAGGGCGTTGAGCGCGGTCACGGCGCCGCGGGCGGTGGCGCCGAAGCCGATGACGACCGCCCGCAGTCGGCGGCCGTAGTCGCCCGTCGACCCGACGAGCTCGAGGGCGTGCAGCACCGAGCAGTACCCCGCGAGCTCGTTGTTCTTGTGGAAGACGTGCAGACCGAAACCGCCGTCGGCGGTCCAGTGGTTCATCGCCTCGAAGGCGATCAGCGTCAGCTTCTGGTCGATCGCGAGCTGGGTGATGCCGGCGTCCTGGACGCAGTGCGGCCAGCCCCACAGGGTCTGCCCCTCGCGCAGTTCGGCCAGGTCCTCGCGTTGCGGCTTGGGTAACAGCACGACGTCGCAGTCGGCGATCAGCTCGTCGCGGGAGCGGATCCCCGCGACGAGGGGCGCCAACGCGTCGTCGCTGACGCCGAACGGCGTTCCGTAGCCGCGTTCGAGGTAGAGGTGCGCACGCAGGTCGGGATCGATACGCGGGAAGTGCATCGGATGGATGGGCAGCCGTCGCTCGTTCTCCTTGTGGGAGTGCGCGAAGACGCCAAGGTCAATCATATGCAGTTGTCTCCTGAAGGTGTCGATCGTAAGTGGTTGAAAATCAACACTTTTGGTGCGTCAGCGCTTCTTTGCCTTCGCGACGATCTCGACGTCTGGCACGCCGTCGGTCTTCGACCGCTTCTCTGCGCGCTTTTCCTTCAGCGACTTGCCGGATTTTTTCGTCATGGTGTTGCGAGGTGACTTGTCCGACATGGTGGTCCCTTGATTGGGAACCTGAACGGTCCCGGGCCACCGACCCTACGCGCCATTCGGGCTTCCCGTCGCCAAGTGCCCTGGCCCGACGCCCGCCGGACCGTTCAGTCCGGCGGCTCGTGGCTCTGTTCGACGACCCACGCGGCGATCTGCGCGCGCGAGGTGAACCCGAGTTTCGACAGCACGTGCTCGACGTGTCCCTGCGCGGTGCGTTGCGAGATCACCAACTGTTCGGCGATGGCCCGATTGGTCAGGCCGCGGGCCACCAGGTCGGCGACCTCCTGCTCACGGGGGGTCAGGTCGCCGGAAGGATGGCCCGTCGCCGGCTCGGCGGGCGGCGGCTCGTCGCCGACCGCGAACGCGACGATCTCGTCGAGTGTGAGTCCGGCGCCCTGCCGCAGCGCTGTCTCGAAGGCGCGTTGGCCGAGTGCGCTGCGGGCATGCTGCTCGCACTCGTCGTGGAAGGTCCGCAACCCCGGGATGACCACGCCCGAGTTGCCCCCGGCCTGCCACAGGACCTGCGCGCCGCCGAGCATCACCGTGGCGCGCTGGAACTGGTGCGTGTCGGCCGTGATCCAGGCCAGCGTCTCGACGCAGACGGCCGAGCCGAGCGGGTCGTCCACCACGCCGCTCAGTCGTAGTCCCTGCTCGAGCAGTGGTCGCGCCCGGTCCGGATCCTGTTGCCACAGAGCAAGTCCGAGTGTGCACAGCGCGTACGAGCGGTACACCGACTCCTGATGCGGCTCGGTGATCGCGAGGACTTCCTCGGCGGCCGCGGTGGCCCGCGGGGTGTCGCCGAGCAGGACCGAGGCCATGGAGAGCCCGAGCAGGGTGGACACGTGGCGCAGCCGGTCGTCCTCGCCCCGAACCGTGTCGAGGATCCCGTCGAGGAACCGGACGGCCCGTTCCGGATCACCGGTGTAGATCGCGAGGTGCCCGGTGGCATGCGCGACAAGGGTGTCGGCCTCGGGGTCGCCGAGGGCGGCGGCGGTGTCGCGGGCCTGTTCCACCATCGCCGCCCCGGTGACGATGTCGTCCTGGTTGCCGGCCAGGACCGCACCCGCGCACAGCGCCTTGACCCGTTCGAGCGTCGGTGCGCCGCCCTGGGCCTCGAGGGTGCGGTCGAGCCAGCGTCGGCCCTCGCCGAGCAGGCCACGGGAGAGCCAGAACAGGTAGGCGGCGTTGGTGATTCGCAGGCCGGCCTCGGCCTCGCCGGGCTCCGCGATGCAGTACTCGAGCGCGTCCCGGAGATTGGCCTGCTCCCGGGCCAGCCGGGCGATCCACTCCGGCTGGGCCGGACCGATCCACTCGGCCTCCGCCCGGGCGGTCAGTCGGGCGTACCAGTCGCGGTGCCTGCGGCGCAGGTCGGCTTCCTCGCCGGCCTCTGCCAGTCGCTCGAGGCCGTAGTCGCGGAGGGTCTCGAGCAGTCGGTAGCGCACCACCCCGTCGGGCTGCTCGCGGATGAGGATCGACTTGTCGACGAGGGACGCGACGAGGTCGAGCAGCTCGTCCGGCGTCAGGTCCCCGGCCGCGACGCCCTCCGCGCCGTCGAGTTCGAAGCCGCGGGCGAACACGGCCAGCCGACGCCACAGCCGACGCTCGGTCTCCGTGCACAGGTCGTGGCTCCAGTCGATGCACATCCGCAGCGTCTGCTGCCTGCTCGGCGCACCGCGACTGCCCGCGGTCAGCAGCCGGTACCGGTCGTTGAGCCGGTCGAGGATCTGGTCCGCCGACAGCGCCCGCAGCCGGGCGGCGGCGAGTTCGAGTGGCAGCGGCAGCCCGTCCAGTTTGTCGCAGATCCGGGCGATCGTCGTCTGGTTGTCGGCGGTGAGTTCGAATCCGGACACCGCGGTGGCGGCGCGTTCGACGAACAGCGTCACGGCCTCGTACTGCGCGAGCCCCGCCGCGCTGCCGGTCCGGTCCGGGTCTGGGACCGTCATCGGCGGGACGCGCAGCGTCGTCTCGCCGCCGATCAGCAGCGGCTCCCGGCTGGTGGCCAGGATGCGCAGCTCGGGGCAGGTGCGCAGCAGCGCCTCCGCGAGCTTCGCGACCGCGTCGACGAGGTGCTCGCAGTTGTCGAGGACGAGAAGCACCCGGTGGTCCCCGAGCAAGTCGGTGAGCAGCCGCAGCGGGGAGGGGGCCGACTGCTCCCTCAGCCCGAGGGCCGCGGCGACGGTGTCGGGCACGAGCTCCGGGTCGGTTTGTTCGCCGAGTTCGACCAGCCACACGCCGTCGTCGAACGCGCGCTGAGACTCGGCCGCGACCCGGAGGGAGAGCCGGGTCTTGCCCACTCCGCCCATCCCGGTCAGGGTCACCAGGCGAGAGAGGGCGAGGAGCCGTCTGGCCTCGGTCACCTCGCGGCGCCGGCCGACGAAACTGGTCAGGTCCAAGGGCAGGTTGCCGACCCTGCCCCGCACGGAGGGCGCCATCGATCAGTGCCTCCAGCCTCGCGCTCCCCTGTGGTCACGGTACCCCGCGGCGGGTGCCGAGCGGCGGGAACTTGTCGCCGCACCGGCCGTCCGGAGGTCGGTACGGGGGCTGTTCGGCCCGTCGCCGGGCGGAGACGAAGGTGCCCTCCGCGCGACTGCGCGAAGGGCACCTGTCGGTGTCGCTGCGGCGGGCTACTTGCCGCGGATGGCGTCGAACACCTTGGGGTCGACCAGGGTGGAGGTGTCGCCGAGGTCGCGGCCCTCGGCCACGTCGCGCAGCAACCGGCGCATGATCTTGCCGGAGCGGGTCTTCGGCAGCTCCGGGACGATCGTGATCTGGCGCGGCTTGGCGATCGGGCTGATGTCGGTGGAGACCTGGGCCTTGAGCTCCGCGATCAGGGTCTCGCCCGTGTTCTCCACGCCCTCGCGCAGGATGACGAAGGCGACGATGCCCTGTCCGGTGGTCTCGTCGGCGGCGCCGACCACCGCGGCCTCGGCCACGCCGTGGTGGTTGACCAGTGCCGACTCCACCTCGGAGGTGGAGATGCGGTGACCGGAGACGTTCATGACGTCGTCGACGCGGCCGAGCACCCAGAGCGCGCCGTCGTCGTCGTACTTGGCGCCGTCGCCGGCGAAGTACCAGCCCTCCTGGGCGTACCGGGACCAGTAGGTGTCCTTGAACCGCTCCATGTCGCCCCAGATGCCGCGCAGCATCGCCGGCCACGGCTCGTCCATGACGAGGTAGCCGTTGCCGCCGTTGCCGAGCGGCTTGGCGTCGTCGTCGACGATCTTCGCGGAGATGCCCGGCAGCGGTGCCATCGCGGATCCCGGCTTGGTCGCGGTGATGCCAGGCAGCGGGGAGATCATGATCGCGCCCGTCTCGGTCTGCCACCAGGTGTCGACGATCGGCGCCTTGTTGCCGCCGATCACCTCACGGAACCAGCGCCAGGCCTCCGGGTTGATCGGCTCGCCGACCGAGCCGAGCAGCCGGATCGAGGACAGGTCGTGGGCGTCCGGGATCGCCCGGCCCCACTTCATGAAGGTGCGCACCAGCGTCGGTGCGGTGTAGTAGATGCTGACGCCGTACTTCTCGATGATCTCGAAGTGCCGGTGCTCGGTCGGCGAGTTCGGGGTGCCCTCGTAGACCACCTGGGTGACGCCGTTGCTGAGCGGGCCGTACACGATGTAGGTGTGCCCGGTGACCCAGCCGATGTCGGCGGTGCACCAGTACACGTCGCTCCCGGCCTTGTGGTCGAACACGTTGTGGTGGGTGTACGAGGCCTGGGTCAGGTAGCCGCCCGAGGTGTGGATGATGCCCTTCGGCTTACCGGTGGTGCCGGAGGTGTAGAGGATGAACAGCGGGTGCTCGGCGTCGAACGGCTGCGCCTCGTGCTCGGGGGAGGCCTGCTCGACCGTCTCGTGCCACCACAGGTCACGGCCCTCGGTCCACGCGACGTCGGTCCCGGTTCGGTTGACCACCAACACGTTCCGCACCGATGCGGCACCGTCGACGGCCTCGTCGACGGCGGTCTTGAGCGGTGCCGCCTGACCGCGGCGCCACTGGCCGTCGACGGTGACGACGAGCTTGGCCTCGGCGTCGTCGATGCGCGAACGCAGCGCCGAGGCCGAGAATCCGGCGAACACCACCGAGTGTGTCAGGCCGAGCCGGGCGCAGGCCAGCATGGTGACCACGGCCTCCGGGATCATCGGCATGTAGATGGCGACGCGGTCGCCGGCGACCAGACCCAGTTCGGTGAAAGTGTTTGCGGCGCGGCTCACCTCGGCGAGCAGGTCGTTGTAGGTCAGGTCGCGGCTGTCGCCGGGCTCGCCCTCGAAGTGGATCGCGACGCGGTCGCCGTTGCCGGCGAGGACGTGCCGGTCGACGCAGTTGTAGGCGACGTTGATCTTGCCGTCGACGAACCACTTGGCGACGGGGGCGTCGGACCAGTCGAGGACCTGCGACCACGGCTCGTGCCAGTGCAGTCGGGCGGCCTGGTCGGCCCAGAACCCGAGTCGGTCGGCGTCGGCGGCGGCCTGCAGCTCCGGGCCCGCATTGGCTGCTGCGGCGAACTCCGCGCTCGGCGGGTAGCTCTCGGTCGCCTGCTCGGCCACGTTGGCGTCGGCGGTGCTGCTGGTCATGTCGCCCGTACCCCTTTCGGTGAGTCGTCGGCGCGCATTTGCGCTGCTGTGAGCGTAGTCACATGTGACGGGGAGCGCACCGTTGCGCCCGGCTGCAACCCCCGTTGCTGCGGCAACCGGTCGAATTCGCACGACCGACGGTTGGCCGACGCGACGAGTGGCCGGCGCGGTGTTGTGATGGATGGATGAGGCAACGGTTGAGCGTGGTCACCCTCGGTGTGGCCGACCCGGCGACGGCGCACTCCTTCTACGTGGACGGGCTCGGCTGGAGCCCCACGCTGTACGTGCCCGGCGAGGTGCTGTTTCTGCAGATCGGGCCCGGCGTGGTGCTGTCGCTGTGGTCGCTGGCCGAGATGGCGCGCGAGGCCGGGCCGACCCTGCCCGCCGCCGGGGAGGCGGGCAGGGCGCCGATCACCCTCGGGCACAACGTGGACAGCCCGGCGGAGGTGGACGAGGTGCTGGCGGCCGCGGACCGGGCCGGTGGGACCGTGCTCGCCGCCGGGGAACGGCGCAGCTGGGGTGGGTACAGCGGGTACTTCGCCGACCCGGACGGGTACCGGTGGGAGGTGGTGCACAACCCCGGGCTGGTGGTGCACGACGACGGCCGGGTGGAGATCGGGCCGGCGCAGTGACCCGGACCCGGCTCCTCGCGCGCGGGACCCTCCTCGCGCGCGGGACCACCGCGGTGGACGGGTAGCGTTGAGCAGCGTGAACGACCCACTGCAGCCACTGGTGGACCTGCCTGGAGTGCTCGAGGCCGCCGATCGGGCGCGCGACGCTCTCGGTGCGGTGCACCGGCACAAGTCCAATCGCCGCGGCTGGCCGACCACGGCCGCCGAGGCCGCCGTCCGCGCCGCCCGCGCGTCCGCGGCCCTGGACGGCGGAAGCACCGAGCTGCCGGGCGCGGGCGAGGCGGGCGATCCCGTCCTCACTGGCGCCCTGCGGGTGGCGCAGGCCCTGGACGGCGACGCGCTGCCGATCATGGTCGGTACCTGGCAGCGTGCCCCGCTGCAGGCGTTGGCCCGGCTGCACCTGCTGGCCGCGGCCGGGCTGGTGCCGGACGAGGCGGACCTCGGCCGGCCGCGCACCGCCGCCGGGGTGGGGGAGCGGCTCGACGCGCTCGCCCAGCTGATCACCGGTGGCACCAAGGCGCCGGCGCCGGTGCTCGCCGCGGTGGTGCACGGAGAGCTGTTGTCGCTGAGTCCGTTCGGGACAGCGGACGGAGTCGTGGCCCGCGCGGCGTCCCGGCTGGTGGCGGCGTCCAGTGGGTTCGACCCGCACAACCTCGGCGTCCCGGAGGTCAGCTGGCTGCGTCGGCAGCAGGCGTACCGCACCGGCGCCGAGGGCTTCGCGTCGGGCACCGCGGAGGGGGTCGGCAGCTGGGTGATCCTGTGCTGCGGCGCCTTCGAGGCGGGCGCCCGCGAGGCGACCTCGATCGCGGAGGCTGCGGCGGGCTGAACGCCCGCCGTCGGGGGGAGTGTTGTCGAGCCCCGTCCGCGCACCCGCGGGTATCCGATTCCGGCTGGGCCGCAACGGCATCGGCCGTCGGCCTCCGTCGGGTGTGCGGGGTGGCCCCGCATGTAAAAGCGGGCGGTGCTGTCGACTCTCGTCGACCTCGCCGCCCGCTAGCACGGACTACCGGGTTACCAAGCGTGCTAGGTGGGTTGTGTGTCCGGCCTCGGCGTCGGCTCGACTACCGCAAGTTCGCCTCTGCAACTCGTGCAAGGTTCTCGCTCACGTGTGATCGAGTCTCGCAGGCCCACAACGCTTCTGCCCTTGAGTGGCTTGAGCTCCGCGTGGGTGCCTGGTGTCCGTGCTGGGAATTCCTGACCGGGAGATCGACTCTTCTCTTCCGATTCGACCTTGGCCTGTCGTTCATTCCGTAACTCCTTTGTACCCTGTGGCCCGGCCCACTTCAAGGGGCAAACCGACTGGAACGACCCCAGTGTCGGGGGCCTGTCGTCAGCGCCGTCGGTGCAATACCCTGTACGTCAATGCGCCCGCGAGCAGGGCGCCCAGACTCACCGCCGCGGTGGTCGCGACGGCCGTCCCGGACGGCGTCTGGATGCGGGCGCGCAGGGGCACCGGGTTGGAGAAAGTCAGGATGGGCCAACCGTTTCCGGCCGCCTCCTTGCGCAGCGCCCGGTCGGGGTTGACGGCCGTCGGGTGCCCGACCGCGCCGAGCATGGGCAGGTCCGTCGCCGAGTCCGAGTAGGCGTAGCACAGTGTCAGGTCGTAGTTGTTCGCCTCGGCCAGCTCGCGGATGGCCTGCACCTTGCCCTCGCCGTAGCAGTAGAAGTCGAGATCGCCGGTGAACTTGCCGTCCTCGACGGCCATCCTGGTGGCGCTGTAGTGGGTTGCGCCGAGGGCCTGGGCGATCGGCGCAACCACCTCCTCGCCGGACGCGGAGACCACCACCACGTCGTGGCCGCGGAGCTTGTGATCGGCGATCAGGTCCGCCGCCTCCGCGAACACGAGCGGGTCGACGATGTCGTGCAGGGTCTCCGCGACGACGGCGCGCACCTGCTCGACATCCCAGCCGGCGCACATGTTCGTCAGGTGCGCCCGCATCCGTTCCATCTGGTCGTGGTCCGCGCCGGAGAGCATGAAGAGGAAGTGTGCGTAGCTGCTCTTGAGGACGGACCGTCGGTTGATCAAACCCTGGTCGAAGAAGGGCTTGCTGAACGCGAACGTGCTCGACTTGGCGATGATGGTCTTGTCCAGATCGAAGAACGCCGCCACTGTTCCGTGCTCGGATTCCCTGCTCGCCGCTGCGGTCACGGGTCCACAATAGGACTTCCGCCGGTTCCGGGCGCGGTCGCCGAGCGGCAACCTGGTCGGCCGTCCAAGTGGGGCGACTTGCCGCCGGTCGAATTTGCGAATATGCGCGGGTCCGGGTGTAGTATCGGGTTCACCTGGACTTGATCTAGGTGTGTTCAGCCCGACCCCCCGGGGCTGAACGCCGAAGACCCCCGCCTCCTCCCCCCCTGGCGGGGGTCTTCCTCTAAATTTGCAGGCCGTCGGTGCGCGTCGCCGACGGCCCTTTCTGTTTCCGAGGCCGGGGTCGCTCGGGCTCCGCGGAATCTGAAATCGGTTCGCTCGTACCGGAATTCATCCACAGGCCCCGATCTGTCCACAATCGGTCACGGTCGTCTTCCCGAGGCGGCGTCGGCCGCGCAGGCTCGACGGCATGGACACCCCCCGACTCCCGGCCGCCCGCCGCGTACTCGCGGTGACGGACGACGCAGAGCTCTCTCTCAGCATCCGGCGCGCCGCCGCGGCCGCCGACCGCGAGGTCAATGAGCACGCCGCACCCGTGCCGCGGCAGCTGTGGGACGGCGCTCCGCAGGTGCTGTTGGACACAGCCTCCGCCGCGGCCTGTGCGGGCGCCGGGCTGCCGCGGCGCCCCGACGTCGTGGTGCTGTGCGCAGGGGAACCCGCGCTGCCGCAGTGGCGGGCCGCGGCGGCTGCCGGTGCGGAGGCGGTGCTGACCCTGCCCGAGGACGAGGCGGAGCTGGTCGCACTCCTGACCCGCAGGTCGGAGCCGGTGGCGCCGGGTGGCGCGGTGATCGCGATGATGGGCGGCCGCGGGGGTGCGGGCGCCTCGGTGCTGGCGGCCGCGACCGCACTGACGGCACCACGCCGACGGCCGGACCGCCGGGCGCTGCTGGTGGACTGCGACAGCCGCGGTGGCGGTCTCGACCTGCTGCTCGGTGTCGAGCAACGCCCGGGGCTCCGCTGGTCGGGGGTGGCCGTCGAGGGCGGCCGGGTGTCGGCCTCGGCCCTGCACGACGCCCTGCCCCGGGCCGGCGACGGGGTGGCGGTGCTCTCCTGCGGGCGGGGCGCGGCGGCCGTGGCGCCGGGACCGGCGGCGCTCGCCGCGGTGATCGAGGCGGGGCGCGGCGCCGGCGAGCTGGTGGTGTGCGACGTGCCGCGCCAGCCGGACGTCACGGCCCACGGGGCCGTCGACCTCGCGGACCTGGTGGTCGTGGTCGTGCCGGCGCAGGTGCGTGCGGCCGCGGCCGCCGAGTCGCTGGCGGCCGCGCTGCGCGATGCGCACCCGAATGTCGGTGTGGTGGTTCGCGGTCCGGCGCCGGGCGGCCTGCGGGGCCGCGACATCGCCGACCTGTTGGGTCTGCCGCTGCTCGCATCGATGCGGCCGGAGCCGGGCCTGGCCACCTCGCTCGACCGCGGCGGTCTTCGGCTGGGGCGGCGGTCGCCCTTGGCCGGCGCGGCGTCCGCGGTGCTCGCCGTGCTCGACGCCGCCCCGGTTCGGGCGGCGTCGTGAGCGCGCTCGTGTCGCCGGACCTGCTGGACCGGGTGCGGTCCCGCCTCGCCCGGACGTCGGTGGCGCCGAGTCCCGCGACCGTGGCGGCGGCGATCCGGGCGGAGTCCTCCGGGGTGCTGGGCGACACCGACCTGCTCGACGCACTCCGGGTGCTGCAGACCGAACTCACCGGTGCGGGCGTCCTCGAACCGCTGCTCGGGCAACAGGACATATCGGACGTTCTGGTCACGGCGCCGGACGAGGTGTGGGTGGACCGTGGGGCGGGGCTCGAGCGGTCGGCGGTCACCTTCGCCGACGAGGCCGCGGTCCGCCGGCTTGCCCAACGGCTGGCGTTGGCCGCGGGACGCCGGCTCGACGACGCGCAGCCCTGGGTGGACGGGCGGCTGCCGGGGGTGGCGGGCTCGGACTTCGGGGTGCGCCTGCACGCCGTGCTCGCGCCCGTCGCGCAGGCCGGGACCTGTCTGTCCCTCCGGGTCCTGCGACCGGCGACGCAGGGTCTCGACGCGCTCTGCGCGAGCGGCACGGTGCCGCCCGACGCGCGGGAGCTGTTGCGGCGAATTGTCGCGGGACGCCTGGCCTTCCTGGTGGTGGGCGGGACCGGCGCGGGGAAGACGACGCTGCTGGCGGCCTTGCTCGGGTCGGTGCCCGCGCACGAACGAATCCTCTGCGTCGAGGACGCTGCCGAGCTGGCCCCGGCCCACCCGCACGTGGTGCGACTGGTCGCGCGGGCGCCGAACGTCGAGGGAGTCGGCGAGGTGACGGTGCGACAGCTGGTGCGGCAGGCCCTGCGGATGCGGCCGGACCGCATCGTGGTCGGTGAGGTGCGCGGGGCCGAGGTGGTGGACCTGCTCACCGCTCTCAACACCGGTCACGACGGCGGCGCCGGCACCGTGCATGCCAACTCCCCGGAGGAGGTGCCGGCCCGGCTCGAGGCGCTCGCGGCGCTCGGGGGAATGGACCGGGCGGCGCTGCACAGCCAACTCGCCGCCGCCGTCCAGGTGGTGCTGCATGTGCATCGTTCGGCCGACGGCGGTCGGCGTCTCGCCGAGATCGGGGTGCTCGAACGTGGGGAGCGGGGCGAGGTCACGGTGGTGTCCGCCTGGTCGGCGGACCGGTCGGCGGGCCCGGCGCCGGGAGCGGAGCAGCTGGCGCGACTGCTCGMCCGGCGGGGGACGGCATGAGCGCGGCGCTGCTGGCCGCCGCTGCCGCGCTGTTGCTGGTGCCGGCCAGGGCTGCCGCGGCCCGGTTGCGGCCACCGGGACCACCGCGACGGATCGTCGGGCGGGCCGGGTCGATCCGGATCGCGGGTCTCGGACTCGTCGCCGCGGCGGCGCTGGTCGGGCCCGGCGCGGGGATCGCGGCCGCCATCGCGGCAGGCACCGTCGCCCGGCGCCACCGGGACCGTCGCCGGGCCCGGGAACGCGACGTCGAACTGCGTGCCCTCCTCGCCGGCCTGGATGTCATGGTAGGAGAGCTGCGGGTGGGTGCACACCCGGCGACCGCCTGTCTGGCGGCCGCCGAGGAGACGAAAGGCGCTGCGGCGGAGGCATTCCGATCCGCCTCGGCCACCGCACGGCTCGGCGGCAGCGCGGCGCACGGGCTGCGCGCGTCCGGCAGCGTGATCGAGGCGGACCTCGACCGGATGGCCGCCGCGTGGCGGGTCGCCGACCGCCATGGCATCGCGTTGGCCGAGTTGCTCGACGCGGTCCGCTCGGACCTGGTGGGGCGCATCAGGTTCCGCGCTCGGGTGGAATCGGGGCTAGCGGGTGCCCGGGCGACGGCGACGGTGCTGGCCGGGTTGCCGGTCCTGGGCCTGGCGCTGGGGCAGCTGATGGGCGCGGCCCCGGTGCGGGTGCTGCTGTCCGGCGGACTGGGGGCGGTGCTGCTGGTGCTCGGGACCGCGTTCGTGTGTGCGGGCCTGCTGTGGACCGACCGGATCACCGGGCGGGTGCTCGGATGAGCGCCTTGGCCGCGGGGGTGCTCGCGCTCGCGCTGGTCGCGGTGCCCGGCGCGGGCGCCGCCGCGGACCGACTCCGGCCCGCCCGGCAGG
>NZ_JBFUJP010000050.1:0-33366 GCF_056401315.1 Rhodococcus sp. P4_F5
TGCATCGCGGGGTGGAGCAGCTCGGTAGCTCGCTGGGCTCATAACCCAGAGGTCGCAGGTTCAAATCCTGTCCCCGCTACCAAAGTACGAAAGCCCGGTCCCTAGGACCGGGCTTTCGTCGTTCCTGGGGTGGTGAGCCCGGGCTTTCGTCGTTCCTGGGGTGGTGAGCCCGGGCTTTCGTCGTTTCCGGGGTGGTGAGCCCGGGCTTGTGTGCTTCTCGGGTCGGGCATCTGTCGTCTCTGGGGTTCTGCGGGTGGTCGGCGTAGGTTCGTTCCCGACGGACACGTTCAGTGGTCCGAAGACGAAGGGCGGAAGCCGTGATCTTCATCGTCGTCAACTTCACTGTGCGGCCCGAGTATTCGGGCAGATGGCTCGAACTGGTGCAACCGTTCACCGATGCGACCCGGGCCGAACCGGGCAACCTGTGGTTCGACTGGTCCCGCTCGACCGAGAACCCCGACGTCTTCGTTCTGGTCGAGGCCTTCCGTGACGACGAGGCGGCCGTTGCGCACGTGCAGAGCCGGCACTTTCAGGACGCGATGCGGGACTTGAAGCAGGCGCTGGTGAGCACGCCGAGAATCATCAACACGAAGATCGACGCCGCGGACTGGTCGCTGATGGGCGAGCTCGCCGTCGACTAGAGGCCCCCTCGGAGCGAGTGGTAATTGACGTCCGAAAAGTGGGCTACAGTAGTAAATGCATCGCGGGGTGGAGCAGCTCGGTAGCTCGCTGGGCTCATAACCCAGAGGTCGCAGGTTCAAATCCTGTCCCCGCTACCAAAGTACGAAAGCCCGGTCCTAGGGACCGGGCTTTTGTCGTTTCCGGGGTGGTGAGCCCGGGCTTTTGTCGTTTCCAGGGTGGTGAGCCCGGGCTTTTGTCGTTTCCGGGGTGGTGAGCCCGGGCTTTCGTCTTTCCCTGGGCATTCAGGTGTACGGCGAGTCCATCTCGATCAGCACCCGACGCATCAACTTGCCGGTGGCATTGCGGGGCAGCTCCTCGAGGAAGACCACCTCGCGGGGCACCTTGTACCGGGCGAGGTGCGTCTTGACGTAGGCCTTGAGGTCCTGTTCGTCGCGCGGCGCGCCCGCGGCGGTCACCACGTAGGCCTTGAGACGGTGACCGAACTCGGTGTCCTCGACACCGATTACCGCCGCCTCCAAGACATCCGGACGGGCGACGAGCAGGTTCTCGACCTCGAGCGGGTAGACGTTCTCGCCGCCGGAGACGATCATGTCGTCGTCGCGGCCGTCGACGAACAGCAGTCCGTGCTCGTCGAAGTGTCCGACGTCGCCGGTGCAGAGCAGTCCGTTGATGCGCTCCTTGTCGTGACCGTCGGTGTAGCCGTTGAAGCTCAGCCCACTGGAGACGAAGATCCGGCCGATCCGTCCGGGCTTGGTGATGCGAGTGCCGGCGTCGTCGTACAACTCCACGTGGCAGGTGACCGGCGCGCGGCCGGCGGTGCCGGGTGCCTGGGCGAGTTCGGCGGGAGTTGCCACCGTCGCGACCGCGACTTCCGTTGAGCCGTAGAGGTTGTACAGGACGTGCCCGAACGCCTCGGTGGTCCGGGTGCACAGGTCGGGGGACAGGGCGGAGCCGGCCGCGAAGATCACCTTGAGGTTCGAGGTGTCGTACTTCGCCACCGTCTCGGCGCCGAGGTCGACGATGCGCTGCAGCATGGTCGGCACCACCACCAGTGTGTCGGCGCGATTCTCGGCGACCAGGGACAGGGCCGCCTCGGGGTCGAAGTTGCGCTGCATCACGACGGTCTGACCGAGGGCCAGCGCGACGCCGACCTGTGAGAGCCCGGTGCCGTGGAACGCGGGTGCGGCCATCACCATGGTCTGGCCGTTGCGCAGCGGGATCCGGTCCAGGAACTGCGCGGCGGCCAGCGCCGAGGTGCGTTCGCGGGGCGCGCCCTTGGGCGTTCCGGTGGTGCCGCTGGTGAGCAGTACGAAGCTGCCGTGCGTGGGCGGGCGCGGCACGGTGCCGGTCGGCCGGTCGAGCACCAGTTCGTCCAGGGCGCGGACGCGTCCGGAGGGGTCCTCGCCCCAGGACAGGTAGCGCCGCACGTCCGCGGGCAGTGCGTCCGCGACCTCCTGGAACTCCTCGTCGTAGACGAACGCTCGAACCTGTTCGCGGGCAGCGACATCCATCAACTGCGGCGGGGCGAACCCGGTGTTCATCAGCACGAGTTTGGTGCCGGCCTTGGCGGCCGCGAGCATGGCCAGCACCAGGCCGCGGTGATTGCGGCACATCGCGCCCATCACCGAACCCGGCGTGACGCCGTCCGCGACCCAGGCGCGGACCAGGGCGTTGGAGAGTTCCTCGAGCTCGGCGTAGGTGAGCTGGCCCCGCTCGTCGACGACGGCGACCGCGTCGAGTCCGTTCCGGGCGTGCGCGTGGACCACCCCGGCGAAGGGCCCGTACCTGTCCACGGAGAGGATCGAGTAGATGCCGCGGTCCGCCCGCGGGATGGGCACCAGGCCGGCGCGCAGAATGACCCTCGCCGCTCCGAGGTTGTCGGTGACCTTCTTGAGTGCGCCTGGCATGTGGTTCTGCCCCCCTGGGAAACGGATACGAGGTGTGCCGGGGTCGGTCGGCATCCAGCCTAGATGTCGGGCGCGCAAATCTGCAGGGTTTGAAACGGCGGAAGGGCACCGTGGCGAGGCCGGACCTCGCCGCGGTGCCCCTCGGTCGGAACGGGTGTGGTCACTTCAGCTCGGACGACGACTTGCCGAGGCTCGGCGGGCGACGATGAGCTGCTGGACCTGCTGCGTGCTCTCGAAGATGTCGAGGATCTTCGTTACGTGTGGTCGCCACCTTGGTTTTTCGAATTACCGCAGGTAGCAATTGGTTTCACTGGGTTCATGTTTTGCATGAAGGTCGACGCCAGTGGCCTGAGTCGGGACCGGGCCGGGACGAGATGCGCCGGTCGACCTCGCTCGTCGGCCCCCTCTGAATGCCGGGCACGAGCGCACCGACTCCGGGCCGGTGCCCGAACCCTGACGGCCCCGACTCGATGCGGTACTGGGACGGCCAGCAGTGGACCGCCGTGCAGGCGACTGGCGCACCGACCATCCCGACGGCCCCGTCCCCGCGCCCACGCTCGCTGCGAGGCGAATGGGGCGCACCTCAATCGAGGTGGGGGCTTCGTCGACTCCCTGCTCGCGCAGTTCGTCGACAGCCTGGATGCGTGCGGCCGTCCTGCCGTGTGGTTGCATTTGACAATGCCGTTACGTGCGCTTTGGAAATCTGTTGCTGTGGCAGTTGGCCTTGTCGTTGCCCTGTATGCGGCAGCCGCGATCCGACTGGGCAGTCCGCCGCACGCAGACAATCACCCGACGATGGTATAGGCGGGCGTAGCAGTGTGAGGTACGCGCCGGTGCCGCCCTGGATGGCGTCGTCGTACTCGGGGTCACCTTGTTGTTGTCAGCCTTCGGCACTTCTGTGCGAGCTCGCTGATTCATGCCGGCGCGAACGTGAAGACGCTAGGGGTCTGGACGCACCTGTGGCCCGGCGAGGATGAGCGGACCCGGCCTGCGATGGACTCCGCGCCAAGCCGCGACCGGGTCGGGACCGGCGGTGGCGAGGCTGGCTCAGATGACGAAACCGCCCCCGTCGCGGAGAACTGCGACGAGGGCGGCTTGGTGCTGTAATGCTGGCCTGACCTGCTACTTCAGCTCGGACGACGACTTGCCGAGGATTCGGCGGGCGACGATGAGCTGCTGGATCTGCTGCGTGCCCTCGAAGATGTCGAGGATCTTGCTGTCGCGCGCCCACTTCTCGAGTAGGGGACGCTGCGAGTAGCCGAGGGTGCCGGCGAGCTCGACGGCCTTGAGCGAGACCGCGGTGCCGGTGCGCCCGGCCTTGGCCTTCGACATCGACGCCTCGAGCGAGTTCGGCTTCTTGTTGTCGGCCATCCACGCCGCGCGCAGCGACAGGAGGTAGGACGCCTCCCAGTCGGCCTCGAGCTGCAGGAACTCGRCGGCCGCGGCGTGCTGGTTGTAGGCGGGGGTGTCGTAGGAGACCTCCACGCCGGCGTCGGAGAGGATCGTCCGGAGCTCCTCGAGGGCCGCGCGACCGAGGCCCACTGCCATGCCGGCGACGATCGGGCGAGTGTTGTCGAAGGTCTGCATGACCCCGGCGAAACCCTTCTCGACGTTCACCTCGGGGGTGCCGAGCAGGTTGTCCTTCGGGATCCGGCAGTCCTGCAGCAGCAGCACCGCGGTGTCGGACGCCTTGATGCCGAGCTTGTGCTCGAGCCGGGCGACGCTCAGGCCCGGAGCGTCCCGCGGGACCACGAACGACTTGATCGCGGCGCGGCCCTTGCTCTTGTCGACGCTCGCCCAGACGACGATGTGGCTGGACCGCTCGCCGGCGGTGACGAAGATCTTCTCGCCGTTGAGCACGTACTCGTCGCCGTTGAGCACGGCGGTCGTGGTGACCGCGGCCGAGTCGGAGCCGAAACTCGGCTCGGTGATGGCCATCGAGGCCCACACCTTGCCGAAGCGCTCGAGCTGTTCGTCGGTGGCCACGGCGGCGATCGCCGAGTTGCCCAGGCCCTGGTACGGGATGGAGAGGGTCAGGCCCACGTCGCCCCAGCAGGTCTCGATGACGTTCATCAGCGAGGACATGTTGCCGCCGTTGGCATTTCCGATGACGCTCGGTGCGTCGCCGCGCCCGAGCGCGGCGCCGGACGCACCCGCGCCCGAGTCGTTGAGGCCCTCGACCATGGCGGCCATGGTGTCGAGTTCCTTGGGGTAGGCGTGCTCCGCGAGGTCGTACTTGCGCGAGATCGGCCGCATGATCTGCGCCGCGACCTGGTGTGCCTGGTTCGCGGAGGCTTTGAGCTTCTTGGGGAGTTCGAGGTTGATCATCACAGTCTCCTAGTGGTGCAGCAGCGGCGTCAGATGAGGACGATGCCCTCGGCAACGCCGATGGCTCGGAGGTCGCGGTACCAACGCTCGACCGGGTGCTCCTTGGTGTATCCGTGGCCGCCGAGCAACTGGACGCCGTCCAGTCCGATCTGCATGCCCTTGTCGGACGCCAGCTTTCGGGCCAGCGCCGACTCACGTGCGAACGACAGGCCCTGCTCGGCGCGGGAGGCGCCGCGGAGGGTGACCAGGCGCAGGCCGTCCAGCTCGATGGCGATGTTCGCCACCATGAAGGCGACGGCCTGGCGGTGGCTGATCGGCTCGCCGAAGGCCTCACGCTCGTTGACGTACGGGATCACGTAGTCCAGGACGGCCTGGCCGGTGCCGACCGCCATCGAGGCCCAGCCGAGGCGGGCCAGGCGGATCGCGTTGGCGTAGTCCTCGGCGCGGGCCGTCGCGTCGCCGTCGCCGAGGATCGCGGACTCGGGCACCGCAACGTCGGTGAGGATCAGTCGGCCGATGCCGGCGGCGCGCAGGCCCATGCTCGGGTCCGCTTCCACGACAAGGCCCTTGGCGTCGGACTCGACGATGAAGAAGGTGGGCCGGCCGTCCAGCTCGGCGGCGACCAGGAACAGCTCGCAGTCGGCGGCGGCGGGGACGAAC
Source organism: Rhodococcus sp. P4_F5 (assembly GCF_056401315.1). Lineage (NCBI taxonomy): Bacteria > Bacillati > Actinomycetota > Actinomycetes > Mycobacteriales > Nocardiaceae > Rhodococcus > Rhodococcus sp. P4_F5. The sequence goes on from NZ_JBFUJP010000050.1 coordinate 5,538, forward strand.
GACTTGACGCCGTTGAGCTTGTAGCCGCTGGGGGAGCGGACGGCCTTGGTCTGCAAGGCAAACGGGTCGAACAGTGCCCGCGGCTCGTTCACCACGACCGCGGCGTTGGGCACCTGCTCGCCGGTGAACGCCGGCAGGTAGGTCCGCTGCTGACCGTCGGTGCCCCACTGGGTGAGCGCGACCGCGACACCGCTGGGCGCGAGGATCGGCAGGGCCAGGCCCATGTCGCCGTGTGCGAGCGCCTCGGCCACCAGGGAGTTGGTGACGGCGCCACGCTCGCTGGCCGCACCGTCGAGTTCCTCGGGGACGTTGATGAGGGTGATGCCCAGCTCGGCGGCCCGCTTGGTCAGGTCCGCGGGGGAGGCGGCGGCCTCGTCGGCGTCGTGCGCGGCGGGGCGCAGGATCTCGGCGGCGAAGTCCCGGACCGTCTCGACGATCATCTGCTGCTCGTCGTTGGGCGTGAGGTCGAAGTAGCCGGCGTTCTTGCTGGCACCGTCGGGGAGTCGCTTGGGCTGGTTGCCGCCCGCGACCTTGGTGAAGGTGCGGGTGGCGGCGCCGAGCGTCTTGAAGCCGGTCTTGGTGCCCTCGTAGGTGACACGGTCGATGGTCTGCCGGAGGTTGTACTTCTCGGCCAGGTCGGAACCGGTGATCCGGGTGAGCACACGCATTGCGGCGCCCATGGCGTCCCGCTTGACCGGGTTCAGGCCGACGGCCGAAGTGTCGCGGGGCTCGCGCGTCGCACCGTTCGATTTCACAACGCTGTCTTGCTTGCTCATGATCACCAGGTTTCTCGGTGTTCGGTCTTGGACGGCCTTATCTTACTCTGGAGTAAGAAGTGAAGTCGAGCGGATCCGGTTAGTGATCACCGTCACTGCGGGCAGTGGTGTCTCGAACCTGCACGAAACCTTCACATTTCCCGACGGGCATCCCCACACCCGACCCTTAGTGTCGAGATCATGACCCAGCGCAGAGTGCTCGTCGTCGACGACGAACGCACCATCTCCGAGTCGATCGCCGCACGCCTGCGCGCCGAGGGCCACCACGTGCAGACCGCCGCCGACGGTCCGGACGCGGTGGTGCGCTGCGCCGAGTACCGGCCGGACCTGGTGGTCCTGGACGTGATGCTGCCCGGCTTCGACGGACTCGAGGTGTGCCGGCGGATTCAGGCGGACCGCCCGGTCCCGGTGCTGATGCTCACCGCCCGTGCCGACGAGACCGACCTGGTGATCGGGCTGGGTGTCGGCGCCGACGACTACCTGAGCAAGCCGTTCAGCATGCGGGTGCTGGTGGCGCGGGTGGCGGCGCTGCTGCGCCGGACCGACCGCGCGCTCGGGGCCGCCGAGTCGGACGTCCTGGTGTTCGGCGACGTGACCATGGACCTGACCCAGCGGCGGGTCCGCGCCGCCGACCTCGAGGTGCACCTGACCCGGACCGAGTTCGACCTGCTCGCGCACCTCGCCGCCCGGCCGCGCGCCGTGGTCGACCGCGAGTCGCTGCTCGAGCAGGTGTGGGGCTGGGGTGACGGGGCGAACAGCCGCACCGTCGACAGTCACGTGAAGGCCTTGCGCCGCAAGCTCGGAGGGGACCTGATCCGCACCGTGCACGGCGTCGGGTACGCGTTGGAGGCGCCGCGATGAGGCTGCCCAGACCACTGGACCCGCTGCGCTCGTTCAAGGTGAAGACCGGCCTGCTCGTGGTGGCCTCGCTGGTCCTGGCGTCCGTGACGTTCTGGGCCGCGTCCCAGTGGCAGTTCCGGTTTGCACTGCTGACCGCGCTGGTCGTCGCGCTGGTGGTCACCCAGGTGCTCGCGCACGGGATGACGTCCCCGTTGCGTGAGATGACGGCGGCGGCCCGGGCGATGGCGACCGGTGACTACTCGCGCCGCGTCCGGGCCACATCCCGTGACGAGATCGGCGAGCTGGCCGTCGCGTTCAACCAGATGGCGGCGGACCTCGAGGCCGAGGACCGGTACCGGCGCGAGCTGGTGGGCAACGTCTCGCACGAGCTGCGCACCCCGATCACGGCGTTGCAGGCGGTGCTCGAGAACGTCGTCGACGGGGTGGCCGAGCCCGACGAGGCGACGATGCGGGCGGCCCTGGCCCAGACCGAGCGGCTGGGCCGGTTGGTGACGGACCTGCTGGATCTCTCACGGCTCGAGGGCGGCGTGGTCCCGTTGCAGCGCACGGCGTTCGAGGTGCGGCCGTTCCTCGACGAGGTGGTGCGCCTGGCGGCCGACCCCGCCCGCCCCACGGCCGTCCGCGTCGACGTCGAGCCGACGGGGCTGTGCGGTCACGCCGACCCCGCTCGGCTGCATCAGGTGGTGGCCAACCTGCTCGACAACGCCGCCCGGCACGGTTCCCCCGAGTCGCCGGTGCTGGTGCGGGCCCGCCCCGGTGAAGCGGCGGGCGGGCTGGTCCTGGACGTGCACGACGACGGCCCCGGGATCGCGGCCGTCGACCGGTCCCGGGTCTTCGAACGGTTCACCCGGGGCGGCGCGCAGGACGGCGGCACCGGCCTCGGCCTGGCGATCGCCCGCTGGGCGGTCGAACTGCACGACGGCCGGATCGGCGTCGTCGACACCGAGACCGGCTGCTGTATCCGGGTGGTCCTACCGCCCGGCTGACCGCCGGATCCCCTTCTCCTCCCGATCGATTCCGTCGGGACGCGTCGTCACCCGACGACGCGTCCCGCGATGACCCCTGCCCTGAGACGACTCCTGCCCGACTCCCACCGACCCGAGGAGACTCTGTGACGACGACTGCAACCACAACCGAAACACCCGTGCCCACGCCGGCCCGGCCCGGGCGGCTCCGCGCAGCCTGGCGCCCCGACCGGACGTCGGTGGCTCCGCGGGCAACCCTGGTCGCGGCCCTGGGGGCGGGTGCCGTTGCTGCGGTGACGCTCGACCCGTCCCTGGTCAGCATCGCGTACCTGCTGACCGGTGCGGCGGTGGCGGCCACGGCGTTCGTCACGGTCGCGCCGCGGCCGACGGCCCTGCAGGTGTGGGCCGTCGCCGCCGCGCTCGCGTTGCTGGCCGTGGCGGCGATCCGGGGCGCGGGCTGGCTCGTCCTGGTGTGCGTGGCCGCGAGCTGGGTGGTCGGTTCGGTAGCGCTGGTGGGGGGCCGGACCTGGACGGGCCTGGCCCTCGCCCAGGTTTCGTTGTGGTGCACGCCTACCCGGCTGGTGGGCTGGGTGCACCGCGGCCGGGCGCGGTACCCGAGCGCGTCCCGGGTGCGGCCGGGGCGGGTGCTGGCGGTGGCCGCGGTGAGCGCATGCCTGGTGCTGCTCTTCGGGGCACTGTTCGTCAGCGCCGACCCGGAGTTCGGCCGGCTGTTCGAATCGGTGGTACCCAGTGTGGGACTGGGCAATCCGATTCCGCACCTGGTGCTGGGCGTCCTGGTGGCGGGTGCGGCGCTCGCGTCGGCCTACCTGCGCCGGCGATCGCCGCGGTTCGACGCGCTCGCCCCCGCCCCCGCGCGTCCGTTGGCCCGCTGGGAGTGGGCGGTGCCGGTGGCCCTGCTCGACCTGCTGTTCGCTGCCTTCGTCGCGGTGCAGCTGCGGGTGCTGTTCGGCGGCGACGGTCACGTCATGGGCACCGACCACCTCACCTACGCCGACTACGCACGCCAGGGGTTCTGGCAGCTGTCTGCGGTGACGGTGCTGACCCTGCTGGTCGTCGCGGTCGCGGTGCGCCGGATCGACACCACGGCGCCGCGCGACCGCCGACTGGCCAGGGTGGCGCTGGGCCCGCTGTGCCTGCTGACGCTGGTTGTCGTCGCGTCCGCTGTGCATCGGATGGCCCTGTACGAGAGCGTATTCGGGTTCACCCGGCTGCGCCTGGGCGTGATGGCGACGGAGCTGTGGCTGGGCGCGGTGTTCGTGGCCCTGCTGGTGGCGGGGGTGCGGATTACCGGTCGCTGGCTGCCGCGGGCGGTGCTGGCGTCGGCGGTGCTCGGGACGCTGGCCTTCGCCGCGATCAACCCCGACGGGCACATCGCCGACCGGAATGTGGCGCGGTACGCGGAGACCGGGAGCATCGACGTGTCCTACCTGCGGGGGCTGTCGGTGGACGCGGTGCCGGCGTTGGACCGGCTGCCCGAGCCGGTGCGCTCCTGCGCGCTGCTGGGGATCGGCGTCGGCGGCGACGCATCGGGATTCGCGTACAACGCCGCGCGCTCGCGGGCGGCGCAGATCCTGCGGGAGCGCCCGGTGGGGTCGTGCGACCTCGGTCTGTGGTGACCCGTCCGGTGCCGGGTCGCGGTGGCGGCTCGAAGATTGTGGGATCGTTTCCCCATGCCGGTCATCGCGCAGGTCTTCGCCGCCCTCGCCGCTGTGCTGCATGTCGCGATCTTTGCGATGGAGAGCCTGCTGTGGACGCGGCCGCAGGTGTGGAAACGGTTCGGGTTGACCAGTCAGCAGGACGCCGAGGTGACGCGGCCGCTGGCCTACAACCAGGGCTACTACAACCTCTTCCTTGCGATCGGCATCGTGGCCGGTCTGGTCATCGGGGGAGTCGGCGGGCACGCGATCGTCGTGTTCTGCTGCGTGAGCATCATCGGTGCCGCGATCGTGCTGGCCTCCAGCGGTGCGGCGTACCTGCGTGCCGCCGCGGTGCAGGGGGTCTTCCCGGTGCTGGCGTTGCTCGCCGCGGCGGTCTTCTAGGCCGGAGGTGGCAGGGTCTCCCGCGCCGGCCAGTTCTAACCCTCGGCGCGAGAGAACTTCAGCCGCAGGCCCTTCGGGCGCAGCGTCAACGTCTCCTCGACGGCGAGCGCGTATCCGGGCTCGGGCTCGACGTCGAACCGCACGAGCAGCGTGGCCAAGGCGAGCGTCATCTCGTGCAGCGCGAACTGGCGCCCGATGCAGGACCGGATCCCGGTGCCGAAGGGCTTGAACAGCTCCGGCGCGCGGCCGCGGCTGTTCTCCGGAGCGAACCGGTCCGGGTTGAACTCCTCCGCGTCGGGCCCCCAGGCCGGATCGCGCTGGACGGCGAGCAGGAGCACGAAGACCCACTCGCCGGCCGAGATGTCGTGGCCGCCGAGCGTGGTGTCCTGCTTCGCCGACCGGAAGAACCCGGGCGCGGTCGGCCACAGGCGCAGCGCTTCGGAGATCACCTGGCGGGTGTAGCGCAGGCGCGGGACATCGTCGTAGGTCACCTCGCCGCTCGACACGACGGCGCGGGCCTCGGCGCGCATGCGCTCCGCGATCTCGGGACTCTGCGCGATGAAGTGCAGTGCGAACGCGAGGGCGTTCACCGAGGTTTCGTGGCCGGCGACCAGGAAGGTCAGCACCTGGTTGCGGATGTTCTCGGCGTCGAGCTCGATGGCGCTGTCCGGGTGCAGCATGCGGTCGAGCAGGTCGGACCGTCGCTCGCCGGTGGTCCGCCGCTCCTCGATCACCTCGTCGACCGTGCGGACCAGCAGTGCCTGGTCCAGCTCGTTCTGCCTCTCCTCCTTGCGTCGCAGCAACTTCCCGACGAACGCCAGCGGGAGGGCGGACCTCTGTGCGTGGGTCAGGGTGCGGCTCATCGCGCCGACCAACGGGTGCTCGGCGCCGCCGAACGAGTCGAAGGTGTACCCGAACCCGCAGCGGCCGATGACCTCGAGGGTGAGCTTGCCCATCTGCGCGACGACGGGCACGAATTCGCCGGCGCGGGTGTCCAGGCTCGTGCACAGCTCGTCGACGACCTCGGTCATCGTGCCGTGATAGGAGACCATCGCCTCCTTGGTGAAGGCCGGCAGCAGGACCTCGTGGGCCTTCGCCCAGTTCGATTCCCAGTTGTAGGCCGTGAACAGGGCGTCGTTGACGACCGGCCGCAGACACTCGAGCGGGCGGCCGACGAACTTCTCCCACACGGCCTCGTCGTAGACCTGCGCAGCCAGCTCCGCAGAACCGACGAAGGTGAGGTCGGTGCCCATGATCGAGCGGCGGTAGATCGGTCCGATCTCCTCGAACCGCTTCAGCGTGGTCTGATTCGGCGTGACCGTGTTCAGGCCCAACACGTCCCCCACGAACGGCACTCGGCGCGGCGGGTGGGGAATGGTCGTCTTCGGCACTACGTTCTCCTGTGATCAGGCACGAAGGTCCTCCTGTGGTCAGGCGCGAAGGCGCTCGAGCACCGCGTCGTGCAGCAGCCCGTTGCTCGCGACCGCGCTGCCCCCGTGCGGGCCGGCGGTGCCGTCCAGCGACGTGAAGCGTCCACCGGCCTCGCGGACCAGCAGGTCGAGCGGCGCCAGGTCCCACAGCGACACCTCGGGCTCGGCCGCGATCTCGAGCGCGCCCTCGGCCAGCAGGCAGTAGGAGAAGAAGTCGCCGTAGCCGCGCACCCGCCACACCTCGTCGGTGAGATCGACGAACTGGTCACGGATGCCACGGTCGCGCCAGCCGCTCAGGCTCGAGAAGCTCAGGCTCGCGGCACCCAGTCGGTCCACCGCGGACACCGAGATCTGTGCGGCCCCGCCGCCGTCGAAACTGGTGAACGCGCCGTCGCCGGCGCAGGCCCACCAGCGCCGGGTCAGTGCGGGGGCGCTGACGACGCCGACCACCGGGACGCCGTCCTGCAGCAGCGCGATCAGCGTGGCCCACACCGGCACGCCGCGCACGAAGTTCTTGGTGCCGTCGATCGGGTCGATCACCCACTGCCGGCCCTCGAACCGGGCGTCGCCGCCGAACTCCTCGCCGAGCACCGCGTCGTCCGGACGTTCGGCGGTCAGCCTCGCGCGCACCGCGCGCTCGACGGCCAGGTCCGCGTCGGAGACCGGCGTCAGGTCCGGCTTGTCGTCCACCTTCAAGTCCAGCGCGCCGAACCGGGCACGGGTGATGGTGTCGGCGTCGTCGGCGATGCTCAGTGCGAGTTCGAGATCGGTCACCGGACGAACCTACTCGACTGTGCCTCCGGACCGCCGTCCCGTGCGGGCGGCGGGCACCACGGACCGCCCCACGACGACCGCGGCGCCGGCTGTCGGCCGGCACCGGTAGCCTTGGGAACCGTGCAACCCGACGTTTCCGCAGACCTTGCCGAGCTCGACACCACTCTCACCACGGTCGAGAGGGTGCTGGACGTGGATGAGCTGCGCCGACGCATCGACGAACTCGAGCATCAGGCAGCAGACCCCGACCTGTGGAACAACCAGGACCACGCCCAGCAGGTGACCAGCCAGCTGTCCCACGCGCAGGCCGAACTGCGGCGCGTCGAGGGCCTGCGGCAGCGGCTCGACGAGATGCCGATCCTCTACGAGCTCGCCGAGGACGAGGGCGGCGACGCGGTGGCGGACGCCGACTCGGAGCGGGCGAGCCTGCGCGAGGACATCGCGGCCATGGAAGTCAAGACCATGCTGTCGGGTGAGTACGACGAGCGCGACGCGCTGGTCAACATCCGCTCGGGCGCCGGCGGAGTCGACGCCGCGGACTGGGCCGAGATGCTGATGCGCATGTACATCCGCTGGGCCGAGAAGCACGGCTACGGCGTCGAGGTCTACGACACGTCGTACGCCGAAGAGGCCGGCATCAAGAGCGCGACGTTCGCGGTCAAGGCGCCTTACACGTACGGCACCCTCTCCGTGGAGATGGGCACCCACCGCCTGGTGCGGATCAGCCCGTTCGACAACCAGGGCCGCCGTCAGACCTCGTTCGCCGAGGTCGAGGTGCTGCCCGTGGTGGAGACCACCGACCACATCGACGTCAACGAGAACGACGTGCGCGTCGACGTCTACCGCTCGTCCGGCCCCGGCGGCCAGTCGGTCAACACCACCGACTCCGCGGTGCGGCTGACGCACATCCCCACCGGCATCGTGGTGACCTGTCAGAACGAGAAGTCGCAGCTGCAGAACAAGGTCTCGGCCATGCGGGTGCTGCAGGCCAAGCTGCTCGAGGTCAAGCGCCGTGAGGAGCGGGCCGAGATGGACGCGCTCAAGGGCGACGGCGGCAGCTCCTGGGGCAACCAGATGCGCTCCTACGTGCTGCACCCGTACCAGATGGTCAAGGACCTGCGCACCGAGTACGAGGTCAACAACCCGTCCGCGGTGCTCGACGGCGACATCGACGGCTTCCTCGAGTCGGGGATCCGCTGGCGGATGCGCGGGGAGCAGAACTAGTTGTCGGTCCTCGCGTTCAGCCTGCTGCCGGAGAACACCGCGACCCTCAGTCACTGGTTGAAGACCAGTTTCCTGGAGATCGTGTTGTACGTGCTCGGCGGTCTGATCGTCGCGCGCTTCCTCAGCTGGGCCGGCAACCGCATCACCGACCGCATCGACCTGAACTACAGCCTGGGCGACGCGCTGGTGCGCTCGGAGGCCACCAAGCACCGGCACGCGCTGGCACAGGTGATCACCTGGGTGCTCATCACCATCGTCTACGTGCTGGTCACCGTCGAGGTGCTCCAACGCCTCGGCTTCGCGGTGTCGAGCCTGGTCGCGCCGGCCACCGTCCTCGGTGCCGCGCTCGGCTTCGGGGCCCAGCGGGTGGTACAGGACATCCTGGCCGGGTTCTTCATCATCGCCGAGCGGCAGTACGGCTTCGGTGACGTGGTCTCGATCATGGCCGTCGGCGCCGGGGACGCGGCGCTCGGCACCGTCGAGGACGTGACGCTGCGGGTCACGCGCTTGCGCTCGTCCGACGGCGAGGTGATCACCATCCCGAACGGTCAGATCGTCAAGGTGGTCAACCTCTCCAAGGACTGGGCACGCGCGGTGGTCGACGTCCCGATCCCCGCGACGGTCGACATCAACCACGTCAACGACGTGCTGCACAGCGTCGGCCGGGAGGCGTACGAGGACCCGGACCTCGAGCCGCTGCTGCTCGACGAGCCGTCGGTGATGGGAGTGGAGAGCATCGAGGTGGACACGGTGAACATTCGGATGGTGGCCCGGACCCTGCCCGGCAAGCAGTTCCAGGTGGGACGCGAACTGCGGGCCCGGGTCGCGGAGCGGCTGCGCCGCGAGGGGATCCTCGTCGGCCCGGAGCTGATCACCGACCAGCCGGTTCATGCCTCCCAGCCGGATCATTCCTCGTGACCGCGGAGCAGGGGCCTGACTCGCCCGTTCTCGGCTGGTACGAGAAGGTGCCGAAGCGCCTTCTCGGCGGGCGTGTCCGGACCTCGACGGTGCTCCTCGTCGTCGCCTTCCTGGCGACGGCGGTGTTCTACGTCTATCTCAATCCGCCGCCGCCGGATCCGGTGGAGTCGCCCGCGCCGGCGCGGACCACCGCCGAGCCCGAGGCGCAGCCGCAGCAGCAGCGGTCGAGCAGCCGGCCGGCGACCTCCACCACACCCACCCCGACGACGCCGTCGCCGAGCCCGTCCGCCGAGCCGTCCGTGACCACGGAGACCACGCCGGCGAAGCCGCCGCTGATCGTGCTGCCGCCCGGGGTGAGCATCCCGTCCGGGGTCGAACTACCGCCCGGTGTGGTGGGCGAGGCCCCACCGACGCCGAGGCCGACGCCGACCTCGCCGACGACGGAACCGACGCCGAGCACCCCCTGACCGAGGCCCGCTGACGGCCTGGCCTGCGGCCTCGTCGTTACCCGGATGGGCACGCCGTGAACATGGCTAAACTGGCTCCTCGTGATCAGCGTGGAGAATGTGTCCAAGTCCTACAAGACCTCGTCGCGGCCTGCCCTGGACAAGGTGAACGTCTCCGTGGACAAGGGCGAGTTCGTCTTCGTCATCGGCCCGTCGGGCTCGGGGAAGTCGACATTCATGCGCCTGCTGCTCAAGGAGGACACGCCCACCTCGGGCGACATCCACGTCGGTGAGTTCCACGTCAACCGGCTCGCGGCCCGACGCGTCCCCAAGCTTCGCCAGTCCATCGGCTGCGTGTTCCAGGACTTCCGGCTGCTGCAGCAGAAGACGGTCACCGAGAACGTAGCGTTCGCCCTCGAGGTGATCGGGAAGCCGCGGGCGATGATCGAGCGCACGGTGCCCGAGGTGCTGGACCTGGTGGGTCTGTCCGGCAAGGCGGACCGCCTGCCCACCGAACTCTCCGGCGGTGAGCAGCAGCGGGTCGCGATCGCCCGTGCCTTCGTGAACCGGCCGCTGGTCCTGCTCGCCGACGAGCCGACCGGCAACCTGGACCCGGACACCAGCGGCGACATCATGCTGCTGCTCGAACGGATCAACCGCACCGGAACCACGGTGCTGATGGCCACCCACGACAACCACATCGTCGACTCGATGCGGCGCCGGGTGGTCGAACTCGATCTCGGTCGCGTGGTGCGCGACGAGGCTCGCGGTGTCTACGGCGTGGGGCGCTAGCCGCAACACCGAGCCAGCGCCGACCCACCCCGACCACACGAAGGACAGTCAACTCCGATGCGTGCCAGCTTCATCTTCGGCGAGGTCCTCACCGGCCTGCGCCGCAACCTGACCATGACGATCGCGATGATCCTCACCACCGCGATCTCGCTCGCCCTGTTCGGCGGTGGCCTGCTCGTCGTCCAGATGGCAGGCAAGACCCAGCAGATCTTCCTGGACCGCGTCGAGGTGCAGATCTTCCTCACCGACGACGTGTCCGTCTCGGACCCCGGCTGCACCCAGGACCTCTGCCGGAACCTGCGTGCCGACCTCGAGAACACCGACTCCGTGGTCTCGGTCCAGTTCCTCAACCGCGACGACGCGGTCGCCGACGCGAAGGACCGGGTGTTCAAGGACCAGCCCGAGTTGGCGTCGATGGTCAGCCCCGACGCGCTGCCGGCCTCGTTCAAGGTCAAGCTGTCCGACCCGGACCGGTTCGGCGTGGTCAACGACACCTTCGCCAGCCGGCCCGGCGTGGACAGTGTGCTCAACCAGCGGGACCTGGTGGAGCGGCTCTTCAGCGTGCTCGGTGGCATCCGCAACGCCGCGTTCGCGATCGCGATCGTCCAGGCGATCGCGTCGATCCTGTTGATCGCCAACATGGTCCAGATCGCCGCCTTCACCCGTCGGGCCGAGGTGGGCATCATGCGGCTGGTCGGCGCGACCCGCTGGTACACCCAGCTGCCGTTCCTGCTGGAGGCCATCGCGGCCGCTCTGGTCGGCGCCGTCCTCGCGATCGTCGCGCTGTTCACCGCGAAGAACCTGTTCATCGACGACGTGCTCACCGACGTCTACGACGCCAACATCGTGGCCAAGATCTCCAACAGCGACGTGCTGCTGGTCTCGCCGTTCCTGGTGCTGGTGGGCGTCGGAATGGCCGCCGTCACGGCGTACGTGACGCTCCGGCTGTACGTGCGGGAATAAGCAGTTGCCCGTTCGACCTATCCTGGTGGAGACACCGAACATCGCACGCGTGGACTGAAGGGGCCCAGACGTGAAGGAAAAGGGCCGCAAGGTCATTGCAAGCAACCGCAAGGCTCGCCACAACTACACGATCATCGACACCTACGAGGCCGGCATCGCCCTCGTCGGCACCGAGGTCAAGAGCCTCCGCGAGGGCAAGGCGTCGCTGGTCGACGCGTTCGCCACCGTGGACGACGGGGAGGTCTGGCTGCGCAGCCTGCACATCCCCGAGTACACCCAGGGCACCTGGACCAACCACTCGCCGCGGCGCACCCGGAAGCTGCTGCTGCACAAGCGGGAGATCGAGCACCTGGTCGGCAAGACCCGGGAAGGCAACCAGACGCTGGTGCCGCTGTCGATGTACTTCAACGACGGCAAGGTCAAGGTGGAACTGGCGCTGGCCAAGGGCAAGCAGGACTACGACAAGCGTCAGGACCTGGCGCGGCGGACCGCGGAGCGCGAGGTCACTCGCGAGCTGGGGCGCCGGGTGAAGGGCATGCGCTGACGCTCAGGCAGGCGAGTGGCCGTTGCCGGTGAACTGGGCGGCCACCGCCGCCGGCATCAGTTCGTACCGCAGGTGCGCGCGGGCGAACTCCGCGGTGCCGTGGGTCAGCGACCGCAGGTCGGTCGGGTAGCGGGAGAGTTCGAGTTCCGGGACCTCGGCGCGCAGCAGCGCGACCCCCGGCTCGCTCGACTCCGTGCCGAGGACATGGCCGCGGCGCGCGGACAGGTCGCTGAGCACCGCGCCGAGGTAGTCGTCGGGCAGGATCACCCGGACGGCCGAGACCGGTTCGAGCAGCCGGATGTCGGTGTGCGTGGCCGCGTCCCGCAGGGCCAGGCCGGCCGCGGTCTGGAAGGCGGAGTCGGAGGAGTCCACCGAGTGGGCCTTGCCGTCGACCAGCGTCACCCGCACGTCGACCAGCGGGTGACCGGTGCCGACGCCGCTGGCGAGCTGGGTGCGTACGCCCTTCTCGACGGACGGGACGAAGTTCTTGGGTACCGCGCCGCCGACGACCCGGACCGCGAACTCGAAGCCGGTGCCGGTCGGCAGCGGCTCGACCTCGAGGTCACAGATGGCGTACTGCCCGTGCCCGCCTGACTGCTTGACCAGTCGGCCGTGCCCGGCGGCGGCGCCGGCGAAGGTCTCCCGCAACGCCACCCGGTACGGCACCGTGTCGACGTGCACGCCGTGCCGGTTGCGCAGCCGGTCGAGGGCGACCTCGGCGTGGGCCTCGCCGGTGCACCACAGCACCAGTTGGTGGGTGTCCGCGTTCTGCTCCAGGCGCAGCGCCGGGTCCTCCACGGTGAGCCGGGTCAGGGCCTGGGAGAGCTTGTCGTCGTCGGTCTTGCTGTGCGCCTCGACGCCGATCGGCAACAGCGCGTCCGGTAGCGGCCAGGTGGGCAGGGCGGTGGGATGCTCGCCGTCGCCGAGGGTGTCGCCGATCCGCGCGACGGTCAGCTTCGGTACACAGACGAGGTCGCCCGCGATCCCCTCCGGCACCGGCCGTTGCTGCTTGCCGAACGGCCCGGTCAGCGTGGTCACCCGCTCCTCGGCCTCGTCGTTGCCCGCGACGCGGACGTGGGTGTCCGGTCGCAGCGTCCCGGCGAAGACCCGGACCAGGCTGATCCGCCCGACGTACGCGTCGCCGGTGATGCGGAGCACCTGTGCCGACAGCGGCGCGTCGGGATCGCAGGCGGGGCCGGGGCGTCCGCCGCGGCGCGTGGGGTCCGGGAACGCGGTGGCCACCAGGTCCAGCAGTTCGACGGCCCCGAGCCCGTTGTCGGTGACGGCCAGCGCCGGGTGCAGGGCACAGTCGACGACCTCGCGACGCAGCCCCTCGGCCAGCGCCTCGGCGTCGAGTTCCTCGCCCGCGAGGTACCGCTCCATCAGCGTGTCGTCCTGGCCGGAGATCGCCTCCACGAGGCTCTCGCGCGCTGCGTCCGCGTCGGGGTGCGGGCCGGCTTCGCCGTAGCTGCGGCCGGTGAGCAGGTCGATCGAACCGCACGGACGGCCGTCCCGGTAGACGGGCAGGAACAGCGGTCGCACCGAGTCCGGGCCGAGCCCGAACGCGTCGTGGCAGGCGGTGAGCATCTCGTCGAATCCGCTGCGGGCGACGTCGAGTTTCGAGACGACGATGGCACGGGGGATGCCGGCCTCGGCGCACTCGCGCCACAGCGCGCGGGTCGGCGCGGACACCGGGTCGGTGGCGGAGACCACGAACACCGCGGCGTCCGCGGCATGGAGTCCGGCCCGCACCTCAGCGTCGAAGTCGGGGTGGCCCGGGGTGTCGATCAGGTTGACCTTGAGACCGTTCCACTCCAGCGGCAGCACCGCCAGCTGAACCGAGCGCTGTTGCTGGTGCTCGATGTCCTCGTAGTCCGCGACGGTGTTCCCGTCCGCGACCCGGCCGGCCCGGCCGATCGCGCCGGACGCGAGGGCCAGCGACTCGGCGAGCGTGGTCTTGCCGGTCCCACTGCACCCGACCAGCACCACATTGCGCAACTGCTCCGGTTTGTCGACGGGCGGCGGTTGCCCCGTTCGTACCGAGTTGCGGTCGGCCATGGAGGTCTCCTCCCAAGCGACGGGAGGCATCCTCCCAAAGCGGCGGGCTGCCACGAGTCTAGGCGTGGCAGCCCGCCGCCGCGGGGGTTGAGAGGAAAGGCCGTTACTTTGCGACGCGCTCCCACATCTGCAGGTACGCCTCGGCACCGCGGCTCATGTCCTCGATGATCTGATCACCGTCGTCGCCCGCGGCGATCCGCATGTCCGCGATCCAGTCCGGGATCAGGCCGTACTGCGCGACGCCGTCGGTGTTGACGTCGAAGACGCGCTCGCCGGTGCGCTGGCGGTCCATCACGGTGCCGCCGTCGAACGTCGTGTACGGGTACTGCAGCGGGTCGGTCTCGGCGCTCTCGCGCGGCGCGGCCTGCGGACCGAAGCCGTTGGTGTCGGCGCCGTAACCGAAGCCGAAGTAGAACTTGTCGCTGCGGGCCTCGCGGGCCTTACGCCAGCTCGCGACGAAACCGGGCTCGCGATCGGCCTTCGGGTCCTGGCCCGGCTTGGCCTTCTGCGGCTCGAGCTGGCTGGCGTACAGCGCGACGAATCCGCCGAGCGCGTAGATGCGCGGGTACATCGACGTGTCGGACCAGCTGTGGCTCGACACCACACCCGAGTACTTGGCGTCCTCGAGGATCTTCATCGTCGCGTCGGCCGTCTTGACGCCCATGTGGTCGATGTCGACGATCATGCCGCGGCTCATCATGCCGCGGATCATGTGCTCGCCCAGCGGCGTCAGGCCCCGGGTGTTGCACACCGGGCCCTCGGGGTAGATCGGGGTGGTGACGCCCGGCGGCAGCGCGGCGGTGGCCGCCGCGGGACCCTCACCGAGGCTGAGCAGCGGGTTGTCCTTCGCCGCGCCGGTGCACGGCTCGGCCTCCCAGAACTTGCCGGTGCTCAGGAAGTTTCCGACGTTGACGGCCACGCCCTGCACGGCGGGATCGAACCGTACCCCGCCAAAGGCGTTGTCGAACTTGTGGGTGACGACCATCTGCCGCACGCCCAACGCGTACACCTCGTCGAGGCCGCGGTCGATGTCCTCGGCGGTGCACTGCGGTACGTCGTTGACGATCTTGCACCCGAACGGCTCGGACGTCTCGATGCCGAGGGTGACGGCCAGCTTGCCCTCGGCCGCGACCTGACGGACCTGTTGGGGGGAGCTGACGATCCGGAACCAGCCCCGGCCGGGGCCGCCGTACTGGGCGTCGATGTAGTCCTGCATCTCGTGGGCCTGCTGGGCCTGGAGCCGGATGGTGTCCATGTCGTTGCACGACTTGGACTTGAGCGGGTACAGATCGCACAGGACCCGGTTGTTGACCAGCAGGTTGGTGAAGATGCGCAGGCCGCCGCGCCACGCCCGCTCGACCCACTTGTAGTAGGTCTGCTCGTGGGTCAGCGAGTCCTGGGCGGGCCAGTCCGCGAAGGTCGGCCAGCCGGTGGTGTCGTGCTCCTCGAACGGCGAGCCGTGCGAGATGATGTTCTCGAGCAGGGCCGGCATTCCGTCCGACCCGTGGTCCGCGCAGTCCTTCAGCGCCGCGGTGATGCCCTGCGGGTCGAAGGGCTTGCCGCAGTGCACGTCGCCCCCCATGAAGAGGTTCGCGGTCATGTGGACGTGCGCGTCGATGAAGCCCTGGACCTCGCCGTTGGGGCCGGTGCCGGCCAGGGGAGTGCCGGTGGCGTCGACCTCGGAGTCGGGGAAGTCGGCGCAGCCGCCGGTGGGCACCAGGGAGAAGCGGCCGCCGGCGGGGTTGACTCCGGGGTCGGTGAGCCGCAGGTCGGGTCCGGCGGCGGTGAGCTGGCTGCCGTTGGACGTGGCCGTGATGCTGTAGCCGCCGTCGGTGTGGGTCAGCGTCCAGTCCGTGGTCGGCAGGGCGTCGCGGGTGGGGACCACCGCGGCCGCATTGTCGTGGGCGAGCATGTTGCCGCCGGGGCCGTAGAACATGAACCGGCCGAGCTGGGCGGCGTGGGCCCGGAAGGGTTCGGCGTCGCCGACGGTCGCGCCGTTCGCCCGGTAGCCCTCGGGGGTGAGCCGGACGAACTGTCCGGTCGGCTCGGACTGCAGGGCGTAGCAGCCGTTGGCCAGGCCGTAGACGGGATCGTCCCCGGGAGCCACCGGGTCGGGGGAGGGCGACGCGCCCGCCATGGTGGCGCCACCGACAGCCAACACGAGCGCGGCGGAGAGGGCCTGGACGAACCGGCGGCGGCGCCGCGTGGCGATTGGTGTCATGTGTGTTCTGTGTCCCCTGGAAATAGCTGACGGATTCCCCGCAGGCTAGTTCATTTTGGACGCTCGTCCAGGTGTTTTCGTGGTATGGGACGGCCAAGACACGCGGGCGCGTTAATGGGGATGATTTCCGCGCCGCGGGGCGTTACAGTATGTGGTCCCAGCAAGTTGCTGGGGACGTACGGGGCTGAACGGTTTCGACTTTGTACGTTGAGTTAGGGGAAGCGTGTCGGTGCAGGCAAGAGACCACCGTAAGCGTCGCTGCAAACCTATAAGCGCCGATTCCAATCAGCGCGACTACGCTCTCGCTGCCTAAGTAGCGAAGCGTGTCTGTCAGTCCGATCTCGCCCTCGGGTCGGGTACTGGCATCAGCTAGAGGGCTTTACCGCGCGGCTCGGTCACGGAGTCGAACGGGACATCAAACAGTGACTGGGATCGTCATCACGGCTTGTTCGCGAGACCGGGAGATCCAAGTAGAGGCTTAGCGAACTGCACACGGAGAAGCCCTAGCGATTCGGCAGAGGACCCGGGTTCGATTCCCGGCAGCTCCACCGAAACGAAGGCCCCGGACCACACGGTCCGGGGCCTTCGCCGTTGTCGGGCGATGGCTGCCGCCGACCTCACGGCAGGGGGCGGGGCCGCAACCAGGCACCCGAGGGCTGAAAACGCCGCACCCACTCGATAGGCTCGGAACCCGCAGAAGGAGGTGCCCGCAGATGGAGCCCGACGATGTCGACTTTGCGCACACCGACCTGGCCGACCGGATGCGTCGCGACAAGGCAGTGGGCCTGGCCCGCTACGTGTGGGAACGCGCGATCAGCGGTGCGGAACTGCTGGCACTGCCCGACGACCGGTTGCGCAAACTGGCCCGTGCGGCCGACGTGAACCCGCCGAGCACGCGGGAGACCTGGACCGTGGTGGCGTCCCTGCTCGACGAGAAGTCACGCTGGGCGGCCGCGCACCAGGCGCACCCGCAGGCGACGCCGGCGCACGCCGACGAGAAGATCATGTGGGTCAGGCCGCCGTTGCCGCCCTGGCCGTCCTGAGCCCCGTGCCGTCCTGAGCTTGCGGAGCGCTCAGCAGTTGCTCGGCGCCGGTGCCCCGGCGAAGCGGTCGCCGAGCCAGCCGAAGGCACCGGGGATCCCCGCGATCGCGGCGGGGCCGTGGTCGCCCGGCACGACGTCGAACTGCACCCGGGTGCCGGCGCTGCACCAGTTGCGCACGGTCGTGGCGACCGAGCCGACCGGGGCGAGGACGTCGCCGCTGCCCTGCCAGATGTGCACCGGCGCGCGCGGGGCGCCGCCGTAGAACAGCACGCTGTTCTCGTCGAAGACCGAACGGGCGATGGGCGACTCGATCTGCATGGGGTCCTTCGCCACCTCCGCGGCACTGCGGTTGGCGCCCGCGTCGATGATCTCCTGCGAGCAGTCGTTCTCGATCTGGTCGCGCAGCGACATCCCGGCAGGACTCAGGTCGGCGCTGACCGTCATCCGGCCGGGGTACTCACGCTCGAGCCCGAGGGTCGCGGCGAAGGCCAGGCCGAACAGCGGGTGCGGCGCGGTGCCCAGGCCCGTCGCGAGCTCGTTCAGGTTGGCCGGCACCCCGCCCGGGGCGACGCCGACGATGGGCAGTTCCGGTGCGTACGTCGGGGCGAGTGCGCCGGCCCACGCGGTGGCCATCCCGCCGCCGGAGTAGCCGGTCAGCCCGACGGGGCTGCGGCCGAGCCGGGCTTCGGGCAGGCGCTGGACCGCCCGGATCCCGTCGAGCGTCACCTGGCCGCCGAGGCGGGCGGCGCCGTAGGCGCTGTACGGGCCCAGGTGGTCCGGCAGTGCGACGGCCCAGCCGCGGGCGAGGAGCACCCGCAACGCGGGGGCCTCCTCGAGCTGGCCGTTGAACAACGTGTGCGACGGGCCGCATTCGGTGCCGAGCGAGTTGATGATGGCCTGGTAGGACACCAGCGGACCGTCCACGCCGCCGCGCGGGACCATCACGGTGGTGACCGCGGCGAGTGGTCCTCCGGTGGAGTTGGTGGAGCGGTAGAGGATCTGCCAGCCGTCGGCATTGCCGAACCGGGACACGTCCACCGGTCGGTACCGCAGCACGTCGCCGTTGCCGCGCCCGGCCAGGTCCGGCGGCGCCGCGTAGAACGGGTCGGGGTCCGGTCGGGGAATCGTCGGCTGTGCGTGCGCCGCCGGCAGGAATGTGAGTGCCACTGCGAGAACGGCGAATACAACCGTGGTGAGCCGGGACTTCGAGACTGCGGCGGGCCGGGTCTTCGAGACTGCGGCGGGCCGGGACTTCGAGACTGCGGCGGGCCGGGACTTCGAGACTGCGGCGGGCCTGGCTACTCGGGCCATGAGATCCCTCCCAGTTTGCTGGGTGATCAACCTCACAAGTGAACCACAGTCCGCCTGGCCGGGCCACGGGTCTGCGGACGTCGCCGCGGTGGTGCATGCTGGCACGGTGGACGCTTTCCCGATGTTTCCCCTGGGTGCGGTGCTGCTGCCGGGTGAACTGTTGTCGCTGCAGGTTTTCGAGCCGCGCTACCTCGTGATGATCGAGGAGTGCACCGCGTACCCGGACCGGATGAGCTTCGGGGTCGTGCTGATCTCCCGCGGGCAGGAGGTCGGCGGCGGCGACGAGCGCACCGACATCGGGACGGCGGCCAGGATCGTCAGCGCGCGGCCCGTCGCCGGCGGCCGGCTGCTGCTCGACTGCGAGGGCACGCAACGGATCCGGGTCGAGCGCTGGCTGGCGGATGCCCCGTACCCCCGCGCAGAGGTGGCGGACTGGCCGGACGAGCGGTCCGCGATCGGCGACGGCGTCATCGGCCTTCTCGACGACCGGGTCGCCGAACTCGGCGAGGTGTACGGCGAACTCGCCCGCCGTCGCGGGTTGTCGGCGCCGGTCTTCCCTGCGCTCGGGGAGCTGCCCGGGGACGCGGCGGCGCAGACCTACGGCCTGGCCTCCCGGCTGCCGCTCGGACCCGCGGATCGGCTCCGGGTGCTGTCCGCGTCCGGCGTCGGCGCGCGCCTCGAGGTGCTCGCCGACACCGTCGAGGATGTGCTCGCGGCGGCGCGATTTCGGCTTTCGGGGCTGGAAACCGGGAGGTGAAGCCGGAGGGATCGGTGTTGGCCGTCATCTCGGTGGGCGGCGGACTCGGTGCGCTCGCGCGTTACGGCCTGGAGCGGGCGATCCCCGCCGAGGCCGGCCACATCCCGTGGGCGACCCTGCTGGCAAACGTCCTCGGCTGCTTCCTGATCGGGATCGTCACGGTGGTCGTCACCGAGGTGTACAGCGCGCCCGCGCTGGTCCGCCCCCTGTTGGTCACCGGATTCCTCGGCGGGTTCACCACGTTCTCCACCTACGCCGTGGAGGTGCACGGGCTGGCCTACGAGGGACACCTCCCGGTGGCCGTCTTCTACCTCTTCGGCACGTTGCTGCTGGCACTGGGAGCCGCACTGGCCGGGCTGACGGCCGCCAGGTTCGCCGCGGGCGCCCTGACCGAGAAGGGGGACTGACCGGCCGTGATGTTCTTGCTGGTGATTCTCGGCGGAATGGTCGGTGCGCCCGCGCGGTACCTGATCGACAGCGCCGTGAAGTCGCGCACCAAGGGCCCCTTCCCGTGGGGCACCCTGACGGTCAACGTGATCGGGTCGCTGATCCTCGGCACACTGACCGGTGCGGCCGTCGCCAGCGACGGCGAGGTGATGGCGATCCTCGGCACCGGGTTGTGCGGTGCACTGACCACCTACAGCACCTTCAGCTACGAGACGGTGAGCCTGCTCGAGAGCGGCGACCGCCGCAACGCGCTGGCCAACGTCGCGGCCACCCTGGTCGCGGGGCTCACCGCGGCATCGGTCGGGTTCGCCGCGGCGCACGCGATGTTCGCGTGATCGAATGACGAGAGCAGTCGTCCGACCGAGCTAGGAGATCCACCGTGGCGCACGAGCGAGCAGGCCTACCCGCGCAGCCGGGGGACCTCGAAGACCTCCCGCAGTTGGTGACGGCGTACTACGCCCGGACCCCGGACCCCGAGAACCCGGACGAGCGGGTGGCGTTCGGGACGTCCGGGCACCGCGGGTCCAGCCTGGACGGGGCGTTCAACGAGGCGCACATCCTGGCCACCACGCAGGCCATCGTCGAGTACCGCGCGGCACACGGCGTCGACGGCCCGTTGTTCCTCGGGCGGGACACCCACGCGCTCTCCGAACCGGCCTGGACGTCCGCGCTGGAGGTGCTGGCCGCCAACGACGTTGTGGTGCTGGTCGATTCCCGCGGGCGCTACACCCCGACGCCGGCGGTGAGCCATGCGATCCTGCGGCACAACGCATCCGGTGCCACGGCGCAGGCAGACGGCATCGTGGTGACGCCGTCGCACAACCCGCCGCGCGACGGCGGCTTCAAGTACAACCCGCCGCACGGCGGCCCCGCCGACTCCGACGCGACGTCGGCCATCGAGGCGCGCGCCAACGAGTTGCTCGCCGCCGGACTGGCCGGGGTCCGCCGGGTCTCGCTCGCGCGGGCGCTGTCCGGGGCGGCCCAGCCGTACGACTACCTCGGCACCTACGTCGACGACCTGCCGACCGTCGTCGACCTCGACGCCGTCCGCGGCGCCGGCATCCGGATCGGCGCCGACCCGCTGGGCGGGGCGAGTGTCGACTACTGGGGTGAGATCGCGCAGCGCCACCGCCTCGACCTGACCGTGGTGAACCCGCTGGTCGACGCGACCTGGCGGTTCATGACGCTGGACACGGACGGGAAGATCCGGATGGACTGCTCGTCCCCGGACGCGATGGCCTCGCTGATCGGCGCGCGGGAGCGGTTCGACATCGCCACCGGCAACGACGCCGACGCCGACCGGCACGGCATCGTCACGCCCGACGGCGGGCTGATGAACCCGAACCACTACCTGGCCGTGGCCATCGACTACCTCTACGCGAACCGGCCCGGCTGGGCGCCGGGCACCAAGGTCGGCAAGACCCTGGTGAGCTCGTCGATGATCGACCGGGTGGTCGCGGGGCTCGGCCGGGAGTTGGTGGAGGTGCCGGTCGGGTTCAAGTGGTTCGTCCCCGGGCTGCTGTCCGGGGAACTGGGATTCGGCGGCGAGGAGAGCGCGGGCGCGTCGTTCCTGCGCCGGGACGGCCGGGTGTGGACCACCGACAAGGACGGCATCGCGGCGGCGCTGCTCGCCTCGGAGATCCTCGCCGTCACGGGCCGGACGCCGTCGGCCCGGTACGCCGACCTCGCCGAGCGGTACGGCAGCCCCGTCTACGCACGGGTGGACGCGCCGGCGGACCGCGAGCAGAAGGCGGCCCTGGCGGCGCTGTCGGCGGACCAGGTCACCGCGACCGAGCTGGCGGGCGAGCCGATCACCGCGACGCTCACGGTGGCGCCCGGCAACGGTGCCGCGCTCGGCGGCCTCAAGGTGTGCACCGAGGGCGCCTGGTTCGCCGCGCGGCCGTCGGGCACCGAGGACAAGTACAAGATCTACGCCGAGTCGTTCAGGGGCGGAGAGCATCTCGCTCGGGTGCAGGACGAGGCGCGGGAGCTGGTGTCCCGGGCGCTGGGAGCGGGCGCCTGACCCGTCCGGCCGCTGACTAGGCTCTGCGGTAATCATGCACACCACCGCAGCGAAACTGCCACGCGAGATCTGGGTCCTGGTATCGGCCAGCTTCGTCATCGCCCTCGGGTTCGGCATCGTCGCCCCGGCGCTGCCGCAGTTCGCCCGCAGCTTCGACGTCGGGTACATCGCGGCGAGTGCGGTGATCAGCGTGTTCGCCCTGATGCGACTGCTGTTCGCGCCGCTGGCCGGTGCCCTGGTGCAGCGGCTGGGGGAGCGCCCCACCTATCTCACCGGGCTGCTGATCGTCGCCGCGTCGTCGGGCGCGGTCGCGTTCGCGGGCGACTACTGGCAGCTGCTGCTGTTCCGGGCGGCCGGCGGCGTCGGGTCCACCATGTTCACCGTGTCCGCGTTCGGGCTGCTGATCCGGATCACGCCGCCGGGCATCCGCGGCCGGGTGTCCGGCCTGTATGCGACGTCCTTCCTGTTCGGCACCATCGGCGGCCCGCTGCTCGGCGGCGCGCTGGCGGGCTTCGGCCTGCGCGCGCCCTTCCTGATCTACGCGGTGGCGCTGCTCATCGCGGCGGCGGTGGTCTACGTGAGCCTGAAGGGGTCCGCGCTCGCCTCACCGGACACCACCGGCGCACCGATCACCATGACGCTGCGCCAGGCACTGGCCTCGGCGACGTACCGGGCGGCTCTGATGTCGAACTTCGCCAACGGCTGGGTGTCGTTCGGCGTCCGGGTGGCGATGGTGCCCCTGTTCGTGGTCGAGGCGCTGGACGAGGGCACCGCGCTGGCGGGTGTCGCGCTCACCGTGTACGCCGTCGGCAACGCGTTGGTGCAGATCCCGGCGGGGCGGATGTCGGACCTGCGCGGACGGCGGCCCTTCGTGCTGGCCGGGCTGGTGGTCAGCGGGAGCGCGACCGCGGTGCTCGGGTTCAGCGAGAACCTGCTGGTGTTCCTGGCGCTCTCACTGGTCGCGGGCATGGGGTCCGGGCTGATGAACCCGGCCCAGCAGGCGGCGGTCGCCGACGTGATCGGCTCCAAGGCCCGGGGCGGCCCGGTCCTCGCCACCTTCCAGATGGCCTCGGACGTCGGCGTGGTGGCCGGCCCGCTGATCGCCGGCGTGCTGGCCCAGTACCTGTCGTACGGGGTGGCATTCGCGGTCACGGGCGCGCTGATGCTGCTCCCGATCGCGTTCTGGCTGGTGGCGCCGAACCGGGTCCCGCAGGCGTCAGCCGGGGACCCCGCCGCCGACGAGGCTGCCGACGGCGTACGTAGCGCCGACGGCGATCGTCCCGAACACAAGTAGCCGCAGCGCGCCGCGCACCCGCGACTGCGAGGTGAACCCGGCGGCGAGCACGCCGGTGACCAGCAGGCCGGCGGCGCCCGCGGCCAGACCGGCGGCCAGCGAGGCGAACCCCAGCAGGTAGGGGATCAGCGGGACGATCCCGCCGATCGAGAACATCAGGAACGACGAGACCGCCGCGACCAGTGCCGAGGGTTGCTCGGTCGGGTCGACGCCCAGTTCCTGCGTCAGGTGGATGGTCACCGCGCGGTCGGAGTCGTTGTGCACCTCGGCGGCGGCGGCCGCGGCGGTCGGCTCGCTCATGCCCATCTCGACGAACATCCCGACGAGTTCGGCCTGCTCCGCCTCCGGGTGCCGGGCCTGGGCACTCGCCTCGACTCGGACCTCCGCGTCGATCTGCTTGTTGGCGGTGGAGACCGAGGTGTACTCGCCGAGGGCCATCGAGAACGCCCCCGCGACGAGGCCGGCCACGCCGCTCAGGACGATGGACCGCGGCTCGAGGCCGGCGCCGCCGACACCGGCGATCAGCGAGGTGTTGGTGACCAGTCCGTCCATCGCGCCGAAGGTGGCGGCCCGCAGCCAGCCGCCGGACACGTCGGCGTGGGTGTGGTCGAAATCGTGGGGCAGTGGGCCCCCGGCTGCCGGCGTCGAGTCGGGCATGTCCGTGAATCTACGCGGGCCGCGTCCCCGGCGGTGGGTAGCGTGGGGCGCGTGTGGATTCGTATCGTCAGCCTCCTCGCCCGACTCGGCCTCGCCGCGGTCTGGCTGATCTCGGGCGCAGTCAAGTTCGTGGACCCGACGCAGACGGAGGTCGCGGTGCGGGCGTACCAACTGCTGCCCGAGTCGCTGGTGCGGCCGGTGGCGAACACCCTGCCCATGCTGGAGATCGCGTTGGGGCTGCTGCTGCTGATCGGACTCGGGGTGCGGGTGGCGGCGATCGCGTCCGCGGCGGTGCTGGTGGTGCTGATCGCCGTCATCGTCTCGGTGTGGGCCCGCGGGCTGTCCATCGACTGCGGGTGCTTCGGCGGCGGGGGCGCCGCGGACGTCGACGGCTGGGACTACGCCCGCGAGATCGCCCGCGACGTCGGCTTTCTCGCCCTCGCCGGATGGCTGATCGTGTTCCCGCGCAGTCCCTTCTCGCTCGGTCCGCGGTCGCGGCCGGTGCTCTCAGGGGCGGCTCAGCCTGAGGTGACAGAGTAAAGCCACTATTTGCAATTCGGATGCGAAGGACTGATCAGTGAGCTCGAACAAGCCCAAGCCCAAGCCCGGCAAGTACACGCCGCAGGCTTCCTCGAGTCGGTCGACGTACATCCTCGGCGGGCTCGCGATCCTGGTGATCGCGGTGCTCGTCATCGGCGGCGTGCTGTGGACGAGCAGCCGCAGCAAGCCTCGTAACGAGGGCTACGGCGGGGTGTCGAACACCGCGGTGCAGGTTTCGGTCGCCGACGACGGCGCGGTCCTGCTCGGCCTTCCGGACGCGAAGAACACGATCGACGTCTTCGAGGACCCGTTGTGCCCCTACTGCGCGCAGCTCGAGAACACCAACGGCCAGGAGGTCGCGCAGAAGGTGGACGAGGGCACGCTCGCGGTCCGGTACCACACCCTCGACTTCCTCAACCGGCTCTCGGCCAGCGGCGACTACTCCACCCGCGCGGCCGGCGCATTGATGTGCGTGGCGAAGTCGGGTGACGCGGTCGCGTTCTCGGCGTTCCACGGTGCCCTGTTCACCCCGGCGAACCTGCCGCCGGAGAACGGCAAGTCCGATCACTCCAACGCGGACCTCGCGCAGATCGCGAAGGACGCGGGCGCCGACGACGCGACCGTCGCCTGCATCTCCGACGGCACCCAGGTCGAGGCCGCGTCCGCGGCGGCGCAGAAGGGCAGCGAGGCGCTGGCGGCCAGCGGCGCCCGTGGCACGCCGACGGTGGTCCACGACGGCACCTTGATCGACGCGCTCGGCGACCCCGACTGGGTGTCCCAGTTCAACTGACGTTCGACGGACGGGCACCCGGCGGCAGGTCCGCCGCGGTGCCCGTTCGTGTCGGTGGGGCCGATGTGGCAACCAGGGCCGTGACCAGCCAATTTGTAGCCTGCGGCGGCGATGGTGTAACTTCGTCCAGGCAAGCAGGGAGCAAGACAAGCCCTGCTGCGGAGCACAACTGAACACGGGGCTATGGCGCAGCTGGTAGCGCACCACACTGGCAGTGTGGGGGTCAGGGGTTCGAGTCCCCTTAGCTCCACCCGAAACAGAAAACCCCTCGCCTCAGGCGGGGGGTTTTCTGCTGTCCGTGGTTCGTTCAGGTGCCTGAAGGTTCGTTCGGGTGGGTGCCCGCCGGCCGTGTGGGGAAGGTCACGGATTCCCAACGGTTCGATGCCGAAGCGAGATCGATGCCCGTGGGTGGGTGCAAACACTGTTTCACTCGGTGCACATGTGACCGGTGTTACTGATGTTGTGAGGACTACCAGCCGATGAAGAAGTCGACCCTGACCGCCGCGCTGGCCGCGACCGCACTCACCGCGATGCTGGTGCCCGCCGTGGCCGTGGCCGCGCCCGAGGCGGACCAGCCCACCCCGCTGACCGGCAAGACGGTGTTCCTCGACCCAGGCCACCAGGGCACCGGACACAGCGAGAACCTGGCCAAGCAGGTCGACGACGGCCGCGGTGGCACCAAGGACTGCCAGACCACCGGCATGACCAGCCTCGGCGGCGTGCCCGAGCACACCATCACCTGGAACGTCTCCCAGTTGGTGAAGACGAGCCTCGAGACGCTCGGGGCCAAGGTGGTAGTCAGCCGCGCCGACGACACCGGCTGGGGCGGCTGCGTCGACGAGCGGGCCAGGGCGGCGAACGCGTCCGCCGCGGACCTCGCGCTCAGTGTGCACGCGGACTCGACCGCGGCCGGCGCCGACGCCGCGGACCACGGCTTCCACATGATCGTGCCGACGCTTCCGGTGCCGGACCAGAAGGTCGACGCGGTGCAGTCGACGTCGGGCCTGCAGGCGTCCGAGTTGATGCGCGACGCCTACGTCAAGAACGGCTTCACCCCGGCGAACTACGCCGGCGTCGTCGACGGGCTGCAGAGCCGCAGCGACATCGCCGGGCCCGCCCTGACCACCGTCCCGCTGGTGTTCGTGGAGATGGGCAACGGTTCCAATCCCGACGACGCCGCGGTGCTGGACACCCAGGACGGCCAGCTCAAGCACGCCATCGCGATCATCACCGGCGCGGTGAACTACCTGATGGGCACCCCGGTGGCCTCCGCCGAGGCGGACCCCTCGACCACCGCGGCGGCCCCGACCACGACCGCCGCGCCGGCCGCCACTGCGCCGTTGACGGCTGAGCCCGCGACCACTGCGCCTTCGACCACGACACCGAAGACGGCCGCGCCCAAGGCCACGACACCGAAGTTCACGACCCCCAAGGCAGCCGTGCCCGACGCCTCCCCGGCGGACGAGCTGCTCGGCGGACTGGCCACCATCCGCACCCTGCTCGACGCGGTCGGGCTGGACGGACTGCAGGACTTCGCCACCGCCGAGAACCTGGGCCTGTTCTCCGATCTGATCGGCAAGCTGCTGGGGATCCTCAACGGCGGGGCCGCGCAGGGCTGACCCTTCGCCTTCGGCTGCCGCACCCACCTAGGATGGGTGCGGCAATCGAATGGAGGGACGGCGAGTGGCGAAGCGGCTCATACCGGTCATCCTCGTCGCCGGCTTCCTCGGCTCCGGCAAGACCACCCTGCTCAACCACCTGCTGCGCAACAACCGCGGCGTGCGAATAGGCGTGGTGGTCAACGACTTCGGCTCGGTGAACATCGACTCGATGATGGTGGCGGGCCAGGTCGACTCCATGGTTTCGCTGAGCAACGGGTGCCTGTGCTGCGCCGTGGACGTCAGCGAGATGGACGAGATGCTGGACCGGCTGGCGCACCCGCGCTCGGACATCGACGTGATCGTCGTGGAGGCCAGCGGGCTGGCGGAACCCCGCAACATGGTCCGGCTGGTCCTGGGCAGCGAGAACCCCCACATCGGCTACGGGGGACTGGTGGTGACCGTCGACGCCGCCGAGTTCGAGGACAGCCGCGCCCGGCACCCGGAGCTCGATCTGCACGTGCGGATGGCGGACCTGGTGGTACTGAACAAGATCGACCGGATCTCCGAGGCCGAGCGCGACCGCGCGGTCGCCGTGGTGGCCGAGCTGAACGACCGCGCGCCCGTGCTGTGCACCGAGCACGGCCGGGTGGACCCGCGACTGCTCTTCGACGAGGCGGCCCGGGCCGACGACGGCCCGCGGCAGCTGAGCCTCGACGAGTTGCTCACGGAGACAGACGACCACGACCATGCCTGCGGGCCCGCCGCCTGCGGTGACCACTCACACCTGCACGACGGCTACGACAGCGTGAGCTTCGTCGGCGAGCGGCCGATGGACCCGCGGGCGCTGATCGCGTTCCTGGAGGACCGTCCGCCGGGCCTGTACCGGGTCAAGGGTTTCGTCCACTTCGCGGTCGCGGGGCACCGGCAGAAGTACCTGCTGCAGGCCGTCGGCCCGCACATCCGGTTCGAACGGACCGGCTGGGCACGCGGGGAGCCGCGCACGACGACGCTGGTGTTGATCGGGTGGGGCATCGACCCCGACGCCGTCGAACGCCGGCTGGAGGGGTGCACCGCGGTGCAGGAACACGAAAGCGGTGCAGAGGCCATGACTGGCGTGCACCGCTACGTGGTGTCGAACTAGAGGGGTCGAACTAGGGGCGGGTGGCGCGACGGCGCTGGCCGTTGCCGCTGCCCTGCGAGCCGCCCGACCGCGGGGACTCGCTGCTGTACATCACGGTGGGCTGCCCGGAGCCCTGGCCCCGTCCGCGGCCGCCGGAGCTCCGGCCGCCGCCGGCAGTGGCGCCCTGGCTGCCGCCGCGTCCACCGCCCTGTGC